>QKAI01000530.1 GCA_003246505.1 Spirochaetaceae bacterium
GGTCCAGCAGGATCGGGGAAAGGAGCAGATCCGCCGCCAGGGCGGAAACGATTCCCGTGGCTGCCAGGATGCCCATATGCTGCAGGCTCCGCATCCGGGAGAAGGCAAAGAGGATGAATCCTCCGCTCAGAACCACCGATGTGGCTACCAGGGCGTCCCCTATGGAAAGGAAGGTCCTCTCCGACGCTTCCCGTGGGTTGCCGCAATGGGCCCGTTCCTCCCGGAAATGGATGAAGAAGTGCATGGTGTCGTCCACGGCGATGCCGATGAGCATGGGGGCCACCATGGCGGTGACGAAATCCAGTTTGAATCCGCACCAGCCCATCACTCCCAGGGTCACCAGGATGGGAAAAAGGTTGGGAATGACCGCCAGGAACCCCAGCCGGAAACTGCGCAGGATCATTATGAGCAGCAGGGCGATGAATCCCAGAGCCGCCAGGCAGGAATCGATCTGGCTGATCACCAGCAGATTCATCATCCGAAGCATCACGGGCATCTCTCCGGTCATGCTCACCCGGGTTCCCTCGGGCAGGGCTTTCCTCAGATAGGTGAGGACCTCTTCGCCCAGGTCGTCAAAATCGGATCCGACGCTTCCGTTAAGGATGGAAAGGCGCAGGGTGCTGTAATCGTAGTCGGTCCAGTCGGACAGGGTGGATCCGCCGGACATCTCGTAAAGCAGGAGATACTGGGCCACCAGATCGGGATTCTCGGGGATGACCGCCTCCCCGGGCAATTTCTCCTGGAGCACCCGGTCCAGTTCCAGAACCAGATCGGCCAGGGAGAGGGTCAGACTGACCTGTTCATACCGGGAAGCGATAAGGGCCCCTTCCTGCAGGGCTTTGAGAACCCGGGGATCCTTTCCCATATCCGCCTCGGGCAGTTCCACCAGTATCTCCGCCGAATAGACACCGCCCAGACGGTCAGCCATATAACGGGATTCCTCAACAAAGCCGGCCCTATTCCCGATGATCTCCAGCATATCCGAGGAAACGCCTATCCGCAGGGCACCGGCGACAAATACCAGAGAGGTCAGGGCAAACCCGCCCAGAATCAACTCCCTCCTTCTGAAAAGCCCTCCGTTCCATCGGTTCCAGGGGATTCGGCCGCCTTCAGAAGGGATTCCCGGTTTGACCGACCCCGCCCGTCCCGGCAGATAGGACAAAGGGACCAGGACCATGACCAGCAGAAAGGCGAGAAGCGTTCCCATGGCGGAAAGCAGTCCCAGCTCTCTGATAGGGAGGATGGGCACGAAGAAAAAGGAGAGAAACCCCGCGGCCGTTGTTACCGCCGTCAGGAAACAGGGCCAGGCGCTGTGGTCGTAGGCCTTCACCAGGGCTTCCCGCCGGTCAGCGGGATTCCGGGCCAGGGCCCGGCGAATCTGATTAATCATATGTATGGAGTATCCCACCGATATGACCAGTATCAGAGGCACAAGGACAATGGTCAGGAGGGACATGTCTATCCCCGACCAGCCCATGAAACCGAACAGGTAGACCATGGTCAGCAGGAAAACACCCAATGGGGCGATGACCTCCCGGAACCCTCGGAAGAGCATCAGGAGCAGCGCCGACGCCGCCGCGATGGATAGGAGGCCGAAAAAACCGGATTCCCTCTCCGTAAGGATGTCCACCTGAAAGTCCACATAGGGCATTCCGGTCATGCGGATAGAGAATCCTTCCGCCTCATGGTCCCTTATCAGGGCATACAGCGTTCCCACCACATCCTTCCGGGGGTCGTTCAGTTCGATCCAGTAGCCGGTAGGGCCCGGGGAATCGGCTATGTCCGATACCAGAACGGCCCGGTCTCTTACCTGGAATTCCGATTTGAAGGGGGAGTAGCCCCGTTCCGTCCGGGCCCATGCCCTGTCGGGGAAATCCCTGAGGGTAATCATCAGCCCCCCCGCTTTTCCGTCCCGTGTGAGAATTCTTCCAGGGAACAGAAGCGAATCCAGATGCCTGCGCCGGAACTGCTCCAGCCCCTCCCTGTCCCGGGGTATGCCCGCCTCCTCCATGGATTCCACTGACAGATTACCCCCTTGGGAGACCATGGATTCGGCGCTGTGAACCGAGGTAATGTCGTCGATGAAGGGAAGATTCTCACGCAGGTCCCTTTCCAGATCCCTGAGACGTTCCAGGGAGTCGGTACTGTACAGGTCATCCGTCTCGATAAGCAGATAGATAAACTCCCTGCTGCCGAAGATCTCCTTGAATTCCCGATTTTTCTCCGTGATCGGATCCCCTTCGGGCATAAAACTCTCATTGGAAGAATCCATAGTGATTCTGCCCATGCCGAAAATGGCGGGGATGATCAGGAGGACAAGGACAGTGATCCATAATGGCCACAGATCCAGAATCCCCCTTCTCCCCCATTCTCCAAAATGTCTCTTTTTCATGACCACCTCCCTTAACTATCCGTTTAGTTAATTTTAAAATCTGCTACTAACTAACCGGATAGTTAATTAGCTAAATAAAAAAATTATAGACTCTCCCGATGATGACTCAGGTGGGTCAGCTTCAGCGCAGCGATGAACTGCTTTGACAGAAGCTCCCGATCAACTTTGAAGTACTCCACCCAGTTGTCCCTCATCAGGATGTAGAGAAGAACAGGTCCCAGGAGAGTAAAAAATTCCGTGACCCGGATCTGTCCCATATCCACCGATTCGTCCGTCTCAAGCCCCGCTTCCCTGGCCATCATGGCAAAGGAGTGGCTGTCCTTTCCAAGATAGAGGTCCACGAAATCAAAAAGGAAGGACTCCCTGCTCTCTCTTTTGAAGCTCTCCAGCATTATCATGCGAATGAGGGCTTCATTCTCTTCCAGAAAGCGGAAGATCTTGTCGAAAAGCTGGTCCATATTCTCGCTTTCACTCAGGCCGAACTCCCGGATCAACTTCATTACTAGATTTCTGGATTCATCGAGAAAAGAAGAGATCAATCTGTCCAGAAGCTCCCTCTTGCTCTTGAAATAGTAGTAAATAAGAGCCTTGTTGACCCCCGCCTCCTTTGCTATGGCATCAATTCTTGCTCCTTCAAACCCTTTTTGAGCAAAGGTATAGCTAGCGGCTTTCAA
>QKAI01000030.1 GCA_003246505.1 Spirochaetaceae bacterium
CCGGGACAATCAGGCGGCCAACTCCCAGGTTCGCATGAAATCCCTTCCCAAAGTGGAGGGCTATAAGTATCTGGCTTCCCAGCTGGTCCGGGAGATGGGCGGGGGCTATGAGCTGGGGGGAGTCAGCGGAGAAGGGTGATGGACTCCACCATTTCCAGGGCGGTTGTCAGGCCTTCCAGGCTGTAACCCGCCTCCCCCGTATCGCCGGTGAGGCTGCCCGTTCCCACGGGACGGAGCCCTATTTCCCTCTCCCCCTCCTTCCAAAGGCCTTCATAAAGCAGGGAGGGCTGGCCGTTAACCCCGCTGTTCTCCCGGGTATAGCTGCTATTGTAATCGAAGGAGCTGTTCACCTCCGCCCTTACCAGAAGTGTCATCCCGGAATAGGGGCTATCCGCCCTTCTCCCTATTTCCCCCGATCTGACGCTGGCCCCGCTGACCCCCTCCACATCCTCCGAGGCGTTCCTGGCATGGGAGTAGAGGGGGAGGGCTTCGGACCGCCCCTCCCCGGCGCCCCGCCAGCTGTTCCGGGCGGACCGTTCGGTCAGGTAGAGGGTTTCCAGGAAGTGCCCCTCCCCGTCCTCCAGCCACAGGGCGATCTGGGGGGTCAGGCTGACCGGGAGGGGCCCGAACCAGTGGCGGTGGACATAACCGGTTCCCGGAATGATGGTGAAGCTCACCCCGGGGGCCTCTCCGAATAGAAGGGTCCCCGACAGAAACAGCAGGGGCAGCAGGATTTTTCTCATGACGATACTCCTTTGTAACCATGCGGTTACATTCAGGTTTACATTATGTAACCAATCGGTTACAATGTCAATGGAGGACCTATGAAGAGCAGGGAGGAGACGGAAAGAAGGATTCTGGAGGGAGTGGACAGGATCATCCGGACGGAGGGATTGGGAGCCCTGGGGATTAATGCGGTGGCCCGGGAGGCGGGGGTGAACAAGGTTCTTCTCTACCGGTACTTCGGAAGCCGGGAGGAGCTGATAAGGGCCTGGGCCCTGGAGCGGCACTACTGGAAGGATACCCTTTCCGCCAATACGCCCGGGGATAATCGCTCCTGGAGGGAGAGGGGGGCCGCCCTCTTTGAGGGTCAGATGGACCGGCTTTTTGAGGACAGCACCCTGCGGGAGATCATCCGCTGGCATATCTCCTCGGAGGATCCCCTGTCCCGGGAGATCATGGACAGGGTGGAAAGGGACGGGCAGCGGGTCATGGAGAGCTTTTCCCGTTTCCTGGAACCGGAGGGGGACACGGAAGCCCTGGTGGCCCTGCTGATAGGGGGGATCTATTACCTTACCCTGGTTTCGGACAGGACCGCCGTCTTCAATGGCATTCCCCTGGATAGGGAGGAGGGGCGGAACAGGCTTAAAAGGGGAGTCTCCCGCATGGCGGAACTGATTTTCAGGGATACTAAAGAAAAAAAAGCATAAAAAAAGGTCCGTAAGCTCTGGACGTCGAAACAACTTACGGACCAATATTTCAATGACATTATTATCTTCGGTGAATAAACGGGAACCTTTAGCAAAATTCACGTTTTTTTCTTCACCGGGAAAGGACGGGTTATGAATCCATCGGGAGGGGCCAGGAAAATACAGCCCTGCCGGCCGGGCTGCGGGGCCTGCTGCACCCTTATCTCCATCTCCTCACCCCTTCCGGGAATGGCCGGGGGAAAACCGGCCGGTGTCCCCTGCGTGAATCTGGACGGGGAGGGGCGCTGCGCCCTCCACGGGACCGATCTTTATCCCCGGGTCTGCCGGGAATTCACCGCCACCGAGGAGATATGCGGGGACAATGACGAGCACGCCCGGGCCTACCTGGCGGAACTGGAGAGATTAACCTCCAACCCCTGAATCAGTAAACCGGTCTCCCGTTAAAAATGAATTAAAAAAACATTGACAGAAAGGGAAAGTCATAGGACAATGGTATTGGTTTTGGGAAGTATTAAATATTTGGGAATGGAAGCGGATATTTCGGTATCCGTTTCACCCCATTTTCCCCCGGGCCATTTCCTTTCCTTATAGCAAATTTCCCGATTATCCCCTGTCTCCTCTTGATGAAAAGCATTCCTCTCTATATAATCTTCTTGCCGTTCCTGAACGCACTCCTTTCAGGACCGGATCATTCACTAATTTGAGCACATGGGGTTATTACCCTGTCCATAATGAGAGAGGTTTAGAAAGCATATGGTTGATGACATTACCAAAATGCGCAATATCGGTATCAGTGCGCATATCGATTCGGGTAAAACGACACTTACCGAGCGTATTCTTTTCTATTGTCAGAAGATTCACGCGATCCACGAAGTTCGCGGTAAAGACGGTGTTGGAGCCACTATGGACTCCATGGAACTCGAGCGCGAACGGGGTATCACCATTGCTTCCGCCGCCACCAACGTAACCTGGAAAGACACGGATATCAACATCATCGACACTCCGGGCCACGTGGACTTTACTATTGAAGTGGAACGGGCCCTCCGCGTACTGGACGGGGCCATCCTCGTCCTCTGTTCCGTCGGCGGGGTACAGTCCCAGTCCATCACCGTTGACAGGCAGCTCAAGAGATACAACGTTCCCCGCATCGCCTTCGTCAACAAGAGCGACAGAACGGGAGCCAACCCCTACAAGGTCTGCAATCAGCTGAGGGACAAGCTCAACCTGAACTCCTGCATGATGCAGGTGCCCATCGGGCTGGAAGAGAAGCTGGAAGGTATGATCGACCTGGTCACCATGAAGGCCATGTACTTCGACGGCAACGACGGGGAGAACATCCGCATCGAGGAGATCCCCGCCCACCTCCAGGCCGAAGCCGACGAGAGACGGGAGATCATGCTGGACACGGTTTCCATGTTCTCCGACGAGCTGATGGAGAAGATGATGGAAGGGGACGACATCCCCGAAGCCCTGATCCATGAAGCGGTCAGAAAGGGGACCCTGTCCCTGGAACTCTGCCCCGTTTACCTGGGATCCGCCTACAAGAACAAGGGCATCCAGCCCCTTCTGGACGCGGTCCTGAAATATCTCCCCTGCCCCTCGGACGTGGAAAACCGCGCCCTGGACCTGGACAG
>QKAI01000384.1 GCA_003246505.1 Spirochaetaceae bacterium
GGGGAGAATGAATGGAACATCCAGATCCCTATAGGAGTACTCTGCTCCACCGTATATTATTTGAGAAAACTTCTGATCTACAGCTACCCCATACCGCCATGATTCTGTTCCATTGAAATCGTCGTAAAATTGGTTGAAACCAGCTACCTGTGTCGGTTCAAGTGTCTGGTTTGTTATGAGCGTTCTCTTTAAAACCCTGAATGCAGCAGCACGAAGTGTCGTATTTGGGACAGGATTCCATGTGATCCCGAATTTCGGGTTGAACTGATTTTCATCCGCTTCTCCACCCTCGAAGAAGTCTCCACTCCCTCCTAAAGTAAACGTTACGTTTTTTATATAATTGATATCGGCATATACATATAAATTCGTATGCTTAGCATCAAAATAATTTGTCTCACTAAACGGCGGAAATAAAGGATCTATGAACTCTATATTTAATACATCCTTGGAATTTATGTCGAAATACCCTATGCCACTGATTATGTTAACATGCTTTCCAAGAAATAGATGCTGAAGCTCTCCACCATAAGCCTCATTATCACTCTGGATTTCAAATGAATTTATAAAAAAACCATCAGATGGTTCACTAAGAGTATCATCTGATTTTTGATACATAAGTGAACCCAGAATTATAGACCGTGGCGAAAAAACGTGACGGAACCCTAGGCGGAAGTTATTACTTTCATCCTCCAAGCGCCGGACCTGATTAAACTCATCAGGAAAGAACCTCAGTAGAAGATCTCCTTTTTCGGTATCCCTGTATCGGTATTCCGTTTGGATGCTTGTTTTTGGGGAGAGTTCCAGCTGGAAAAAGGCATTATATATGTTGTCTGTAATATCATCGTTGGTTCGGAATCCGTCGGTCTCGTAATGGTACTGGCCTGCACTGAATGAGGCCTTATTTTGGAGGCCAGAGAGGACGACTTCATCGCCTGCCGTGCTATGCTCACCCACAACACCACTTGCCTGTAACGCAAACCGGTCCCTATTGAACAGGGGGTTGAACTCATTAAAGGATAGGTTCCCGGGACCTCCACCCGTCACGACAAACAGATTACTTTCCGCAAGGCGTGGCTGAATAGGGGTAATATTGATAGGCTGCAGCAGCTGCGATTGCAGCAATTCGCTGACCCTTGCGATTTCGTGGCGCGGCAGAGCGGAATAGGAGTCTGCCAGGAATCTGTGGGCAGAATAGTTGGTGGGATCGGTGTTGACCGATTTCCACCCTTCCACCAGGGCAAGCTCTTGGAACCCAAGATCGCTGTAAATCCGCGCCAAGCTCGTACTCCTCGCCGCCAGGTCCTGGTCCAGCAGAAGGCGCGAACGGTAGACCGCCCGGTTGTCGTTCAGTTCGATTGCCTTCTGCAAATCGCGCAGGGCCTCGACGGGGCGGTTCACGGTCTGCTTCCGGATGGCGTCGTAGAAATAGGGAGTGGGGTCCAGCGGATCCAGGGTCTTGGACATGTCGAACTGGCCAGCCGCCAGCTTGTCGCGCTTCTCTTCGTAGTAGGCTTTCCCCAGATAGCTGCGGATGAGCCCGTTGTCAGGGTCAAGGGTAACGGCGATCTCGAGCTCCCTCCTCCCCTCCTCCAGGTTTCCCTCCCGGATCTTCGCCAATCCGAGTCCCAGCCGTGGGAGAGGATCGGCCTGGTCCAGCCCGATCGCTTTTTCAAAAGCCGCCCTGGCCTGTTTCGTCTCGATCCGGGTAAGGTAGGAAAATCC
The DNA here is from genome assembly GCA_003246505.1 of Spirochaetaceae bacterium. Taxonomy (GTDB): domain Bacteria; phylum Spirochaetota; class Spirochaetia; order DSM-2461; family DSM-2461; genus SZUA-368. Next base: position 1,723 of record QKAI01000384.1, read on the forward strand.
AAGCACGGTCTGCGTCCGCGACAGGACGGGATTGAGCGCCGAGGCTTTCTTCGCCGCGGAAAGGGCCTCCTCCAGCTCGCCGAAGGATTGGCGCAACTCGGCCAGTCTCGCCCAGGCCAAGCTGTTTTCCGGCCCCAGCTTCACGGCCTCTTCCACGCTGCTAAGCGCCCCGGGAAGATCGAAGCCGGCCTGTTGCGCGTAGGAAAGAGCGATCCTTGCCGTGGCGGATTTCGGATCCGCCTCCACCGCTTTCTTCGCAAGTTCTAACGCCTTCCCTTTATCGTTCTGCGTGACGGCGATGATCGATCGAAGGGCGAAGGCGTCACTGTTCCCGGGGTCGATACCCTGCGCGCGGTCAATGTCTGCGGTCGCCTCGTCGACGCGTCCCACGGCCAGCAGTTGCGATGCCCGGTAGATATAGAAGCGCGGATCGTTGCTGTCTTCCTTTATATCGGCAGAGCGGGAATCGATGACGGGCGGATAATACAGCGCCCACCGGACGGCATCTCGGGGACGCACCACGAGCCTATAGACAGGCGCTTTGCCCGCCTCGGCCACTGCCGACTGGCCGCTTACAACCGCAAGACTTCCCGCATCGTTCGAGGCCAGCACTTTCCCCTCGAAGATCGACAGGGAAGTCTTCCCCTCCTCGACCCGGATGAAGAACTCGGTCCCCTCCACACCGGCGTTCACGGTGGCCGTGCGCACCTCCAGGTTCCGGGTGACCCGGCTGAAGAAGAGCGCGGCCCCGCTCAACATGTCGATCAGGGAGGTCCGTTCGTCCTTCATGCCTCCGAAGGTGATAGTGCTGCTCTCGTCCAGACGGAGAATTGGATGGTTTTCGAGGGCGACCTCCGCCCGGCTTCTCCTCCCGGTCCGGAGCGTGTCGCCGGGGCAGTAGGTATCGTTCAATTTGGCCGGTTGCCACTGCGTCTCCCCCGCGATCTTAGCATCGACAGCCCCCTGCAGCGAGACCACTTTCCCGGCCCACTTCTCGCAGGTTGCCGCGGATGACATGTCGGGAGTTAACGAAATCACGAGGAACGTGCAGGCCAGTAAGATCGCCTGAAAGCAAAATAGGATTCGTCTCATCGCCTTCCCTCCTTAAGGTTGGCTTAGCCCCTTCTCAATTAGCAAATGGGAATCGTTTCGCTACTTCTTCTCCATGTGGACCACTCCCTCCCACGGCTGATCGGGCGGATTCTTTTTGTAGTTTTCGCAAAGTCCCAGGTAGAAACGGGAAGGACCGTCTTCTCCCAGAATGTCCCTCACCCGTTGGAACATCTCCTTCGCCTCGTCCCAGTCCCCCTGCTGGAACGACGCAAGCCCTTTG
>QKAI01000507.1 GCA_003246505.1 Spirochaetaceae bacterium
AGGGCCAGGACCAGGCTGATGACCAGGGCCGCGAGGGAGAGGATCAGGGTATAGCGCACGGCCTTTTCCGTGGTTTCCCCGACGATGGCCCGCAGCACCTGACCGGCCCTGTCCGCGCTGGCCGCCGTGGCGGCGCCCGCGTCCACCGCCCGGCTTATGGCGGCGGTCTGCGCCTCCGAAGCGTCGATGAAGGCCAGGGCCTGGGAACGGTATACCCCGAAGGGAACCCTTACGTCGCGGATGGCGCGACGGCCCTCCTCGGTGGTGAAGATGACATCGGCCCTGTCGAAGCGGGCCACGATCTTCTCCAGATGGGAAAGAAGGGTGTCCCGGTTCTCGACGGTGGCGTTTTTCTCATAGGCCCCCATAATCCCCGCGGTTCTGTCCCATAGGCCTGTCATGTCATAGATATGGACCAGGTTCTGCGTCAAAAGGAGGCGGCCCAGTTCATCCTCACCCCGGGAAAAGGCCCCGTCGGTAACCTCCACCACAAAGGATTCCAGCCCCGAGAAGACCAGGTCCACCTGCCGTGCCGCGGCTTCTCCGGCCCGGGAGCTCTCTTTCATGGCCCCGTTTGTCCCCTCTATGACCACCAAAGCGTCCAGGTAGTCCGCCAGGGCCCTGTCCAGCTCCCGGCCGTTTTCTTCGGCCTCCCCGCTGTAAATCCGGGCGGCCCCGTTCCGTTCCAGCATTTTCCCGACCCACCCCCGGGCGGCGGTCAGGTAGGAACGGGCGGCCTCGCCGTACTGTTCCTCTCCCGTATAGATCAGCCTCAGGCTGTCCTGACGCCCCCGGGCCAGGTTCAGCTCCGCCAGGGTTATATCCTGAATCTCTCCGTTGGCGGTTTCGATATCTTGTATACTTTTAATGCAGAAGATACCGATGGCCGTCATGAGAAGCAGTATGATAACAAAGCTTCCGGTGAGTTTGGTCCCGATTTTCATATCCTTCAGTCTCATTTGAAATCTCCTTTTGGGAATGATTTCAGACTAAGACATGGCGGTTCATTTTTCAAGAGAAAAAAGAATTATTATTACTTTTTAATTACGAATTGCCAGATGGGACCCTTGGGACTATACTCTAGGGTTATGGATGGGGAAAATCGCAGGATACGGCACTACAAGGGGCAGGAGCTCTTTCTGCGGCTCCTGAAGAGGGGACGCCTCATTCCTCCGGGCGGAGGCAGGAGACGGCTGCCTTCCCTGGAGAAGCTGCTGGCCGTCCAGCCGGCGATCTCCGAATCGGAGGGGGGGCTGCAGGATGTCCCCCTCTCCCGGATCGGGGGCAGCGAAAACCGGGCCGATGACTTTACCGGCGACTTTTATCCCCGCCGGATGTGGATGGCAAACAGATGGGCCAACGTCTATGCCTACGTGACAGGCCGGGAAGGGATAGAGCCCATAGAGCTGATAGAATACGGGGGAGTCTATTTCGTGCGGGACGGCAATCACCGGGTTTCCGTCGCCAAGGCGCTGGGAATGGAATTCATCACCGCCCGGGTCCGCCTTTACAGGGTGGCCCTGAACCTTCCCCAGCCCCTGGAGTGCCGCCGGATCCCCCTGTGGAAGGAGATGGTGGCGGCGAACAGGGAGGGGAGGTATTTCGAAATCCTGGATCCCGCCCTGTTCCAGATTCGCCGTTCCGGCTCCTGGGCGGAGCTGGCCGGCATAATTGGCGGGGAGACGGGGAACGGGAAGGAGGGGCCATCGGCCCAGGAAGAGTGGAGAAAGAACTCCTACGCACCGACCATGGCTTATATCAGGGAAAACTCCCTCCACTACCTGTTTCCCCGCTGGGGATCTACTGATATCTATCTGGATTTTATGAAGTTCTGCCGCAGAATCCCCGGGAGGGAGAATCTGTGGCTGGAAGAAAAGTACCGCCTATACTCGTCCCGTCTCCATCGACGCCGCTTCCCCCTGACCTGGATTCAGCTGGGAGCCAAAACGGTAAGATCCTTCATCGAAAGCCGGGAGAAGGTTCTTGAGCGGTTCCGGATGGTGACGAGGCAGGAGGATTTCATTCCCGAATTCACCCTCCCCTCGTGCACGAAGAAACTGGTCCGCTATCTCTACCGCCAGATCTATTACCACTACGCCCTCTTTCTCAAGGCGAAATACGGCAGGGTCCCCTTTATCGGAGAACTGACCCTGCACTGGTACAGGAACTACTACGAGCCCCTGTTCCACCACTACGAAACCCTTTCCTGCCGAAGGAACTTCACCGCCTACTACATAGGATTCAGCAGAAAGCACTTCGTCTCATTCCGGGAAAAGCCGGGCAGCCTGACCTTTCTCGTCAGGGAGTACTGCCGCCTCTGCCCCCTGCGCCGGAACGGAAAACATCCCAATCGAGTCCCCCGGCCACATGCACAGCCGTGACTCCCAGAGCCGCCGCGTCCCGGATATTGCGTAATTCATCATCAAAGAAAACCATGCGGGACAGGGGAACCCCCGACTCTTTCCCGATTCTCTTCAAATGGGTGACCTTGCTGCCCGGATAGATCTCCCGGTGGGAGAAATAGTCCCCGATCCCGAAAAGGCCGATCAATTCCCGGGCCCAGGCCGGTTCCTCCGTACGGGAGGCCAGAGCCAGGATCCATCCCTCCCGTCGGCAGTAATCCAGGATCTCCCGGACATGGGGGTAGAGGGTTATCTGCGCCCCCCGGGAATCGAAGACCCGTCCCTTCTCCTTCCGGTAGGGAGGGCGGGTGCAGTCGCACCAGGTGCCCCCGCAGTCCCAGAGGGTGAAGTCCAGATCAAAGACCGCCAGATCGAATGCCACGGAGATCAGGCCCCGTAGGGTTCGGGGAAAATGATATGGGGGGCAATGCCCAGGCGATCCGCCGCGTGGGAACAGACAAGATGGTTGAGCCAGTTGGGCTTGTGGGCGTCTGACCCCAGAACGAAGCGGAACCGGCCCAGATGGGGGGTGTAGTAGGTCATGTAATCGTTCTTCCAGACATAGCGGTTATTCACGTCTATGAAACAGCCGGCGGGGACCCTGTTCAGATCGGCCCCCATGGCCATGGGGTGGGAGATGATCACCGGCT
>QKAI01000383.1 GCA_003246505.1 Spirochaetaceae bacterium
TTCGTAGAGAAGGAGAGCCGTTAGGATATCCTTCCTCAGCCCGCCATCCTCCCCCTGTCCGGAATAGGCATCCTCCATGTACTGGCGCATCTTATCGATCCTCTGTCCGTTCTCCCGGGTGTAGAAGAGTCTTTCCCGGCGGAAATCCGCCTTTTCGATATCCCCGTCGTGGGCGGAGTAGTAGCGGGAGATGTATCCCTCCTCTTCGGGCAGGGGGGGGAGGCTGTTCATGCTTTCCAGGAGGCGGTTGAATCTCTCCTCTCCGCCGAAGAGCCTCTCCAGATCCGATCCGTTTGTGACCAGGTATCCCCTGTTGATGATATAGGAGTAGTGCTCCCAGTCGTTCGCGAATACCTCAAAGCCCAGGACCTTCCCCAGCCGGGCCACGATGCCGCTGCCCGAGAAAAGGTCCAGGAATTTCATATGATCCTCCGGGCCACGGGGATAACAGGAGAGGATGCCCCGGTGGATGAGCTCGAGGAGGCGCCGCTTGTTTCCGATGTAAGCGATGATCTGCTGAGTAAGATAGGGGGTGTTCAGATCCAAAAATCAGACCTTCTGACCGGAGTATTCCAGAATGTCTTCGCTCTTGTACTCCACGGGGATTCCGGCCATGCGGAACATCTCCTCCGATTCGGCTCCGGCGTGGTAGCGCTTCTCGCAGACCACCCGCCTGATGCCGCAGGAAATTATGAGCATGCAGCAGACCCGGCAGGGGGTCATGCGGCAGTAGAGGGTCGCCCCTTCCAGGGATATGCCCCGCTTGGCCGCCTGGCAGATGGCGTTCTGCTCCGCGTGGATGGTTCTGACGCAGTGCTGGGTGACCGTTCCGTCCTCGTGGACCATCTTCTTGAACTGGTGCCCCGCCTCGTCGCAGTGGGGCAGGCCGGGGGGGGAGCCGACGTATCCCGTGACCAGGAGCTGATTGTTCCGGGCGATGACGCAGCCGCTCCGGCCCCTGTCGCAGGTGGCCCTTTTGGCTATGGCGTCGCAGACTTCCATAAAGTAATCGTCCCAGGTGGGTCTGATATAATCGGACAAAACGGTTCGTCCCCCTATTCTCCAAGTATTCCTTACCATGTTATCATAGCATGGGTGATAAATATGAACAATGAATTCTTAAGACAATATAAGCGCATCAGCAAAACCTGCCAGGGACGTCTGGAGGAGAGGGAGGGGGAACTTCGGGAGGCCCTGGTCCGCCTTCTGGGCGGTTTCCCCCGGGACATGGCCCTGGAGGGGGCGGATTATTTCCTCAGGGGTGAGTCCTGGGAGGAGGAGGTTCAGAAAGGGGCCGATCTCCTGGATCTCCACAACGAGGAATTCGACGCCCCCTCCAGTGTCTTCGATAGGGAGGACTGGGCCTTTCTGAAGGAGCTGGTCAATTCCTACGCGGACGAGCTGGACATGGACTGGCTGACCTATTTCATGCAGTTTCTCCTGGACCGAAGCCTGCTCTAGGGTACCGGGCCGGGGCAATTGGCCCTTTCTGTCCCTTCCTTTCCCGTATAGGAAGGGACTCTAAAATTACTGAAAAAAAACTTTGACATTTTTACCCCGTACACCCTAAACTGGAATTAAAGAAAGCATTTTTCTTTTATATAATTGAGGCAATTACTGGGGGAGGGCAATCATGAAAAAAGTACTGACGATTATTCTGGGCGGAGGAAAGGGCTCCCGGCTTTTTCCGTTGACAAAGGAGAGGGCTAAGCCGGCCGTACCCTTTGGGGGGAAGTTCCGTCTTATCGACATTCCCATCTCCAACAGTATCAATTCAGGACTGAACAACATCTATATCCTGACCCAGTTCGAATCGGCTTCCCTCAATACCCACATCAGCAAGTCCTATCGTTTCGATACTTTTTCCGGCGGTTTTGTGGAAATTCTCGCCGCCTCGCAGAACTACGACAACAGCGGCTGGTACGAGGGTACCGCCGACGCGGTCAGAAAGAACCTGTCCCGCTTCCATCCCCATAAGCCTGACGCCTATCTGATACTCTCCGGGGATCAGCTCTACAAAATGGACATCGTGGATTTCCTCCGCAAGCATAGGGAGAGCGGCGCCGATATCAGCATCGCCGCTACCCCCGTATCCCGCAACGACGCCCAGGGCCTGGGCATTCTTAAGATTGACGAAAAGGACAACATCACCGATTTCGTGGAGAAACCCTCCGCCGACCAGGACATCTCCTCCCTCCGCGTTCCGGGCAAATCCCCGGACCCTTCCAAGGAGTATCTGGCCTCCATGGGCATCTATATCTTCAATGCGGACGTGATGGAGAAATGCCTGGATAATGATTTCACCGATTTCGGCCATCAGATCATTCCCGACGCCATAGGCAAGCACAAAGTCCTTTCCTATGTCTACAACGGTTACTGGGAGGATATCGGTACCATCAGAAGCTTCTATGAGGCGAATCTGAACCTGGCCTCCCCCCTGCCCAATTACAACCTCTACGACGAGGAGAGCCCCGTTTACACCCACATGCGCAATCTTCCCCCCTCCAAGATGCTGGCCTGTAATTTCAACAACGCCATGGCCGCGGAGGGTTCCATCATCAGCAATGCCTTCGTCAGCCACTCCCTCATCGGAATCAGAACCATCATACGGCAGGGAGCTTCCCTGGACGGGGTTTACATCATGGGCGCCGACCACTACGAGACCGACAAGGACAAGGAAGAGAACCGGGAGCTGAACATCCCCCATATCGGCATCGGCGCGGGGACACTGATCAAGGGCGCCATAATAGACAAAAATGCCCGCATCGGCAGCAACTGTCGAATCGGGATCGACAACCATATAGAAAGACGGGACGGAGATTACGGCAATTACCACATCGTTGAGGGCATCATTGTTATACACAAGGATGCGGTTTTGCCCGACGGCAGCCTTATCTGACCGGTGGCCCCATGATTGCGACCATGATCCACGAGGATCCCTATCTGTCCTCCTACCGGCACCAGCTGCGCGACCGGGTGCACCGTCTGCGACACCTGAAGAGGGTGCTGACGTCACGGAACCATGGCCTGGAGGATTTCGCCCAGG
>QKAI01000075.1 GCA_003246505.1 Spirochaetaceae bacterium
GTATGCGCAAAAAAGGGATGTTCCTCTTAATGACCCTCGTTTTAATATCCGGTCTTTACGCCCTGGGCGATAGGGATGCCGCTCCGACCGACGAAAAGGTCCGCATCGGTTTTATGCCCGACCCGGGCGCCCTGCCCCTCATTCTGATGGACGACGTGGAGGCGATTCCCTTCATGAGCGCCAAGGAGCGGGACGTGGCCCTGACCGCGGGGGAGCTGGACGGGATTTCCGGGGACATGATCGGCCTCTTCCACTTTCAGAACAGCGGCACCCCCCTCAGAATCCTCACCCTCACCGAATGCCGTTTTTTCATCACCGCCCATCCGGACCATGCGAGCGATTCGGTATACCAGGTGGGGATTTCGGAGAATACGGTCATCGAGTACATGGTGGACACCCTCCTCAAGGGGGAGCAGGTGGAGAAGGTGGCCGTGCCCCAGGTGCCGGTGCGCCTGGAGATGCTCCGCACGGGGAAGCTGGCCATGGCCTGTCTTACCGACGGGCTGGCCTGGCCCCTTCTGAGCGAGGGGTTCGTCAATCTGAAGGATCAGGCCCAGACCGATCTGACCCCCACCATCCTCGCCTTTTCCCAAAAGTTCCTTGATGAGCATCCGGAGAGGGTGGACTCCCTCAAGGCCTCCTGGAACGACGCGGTGGGAAAGATCAACGCCGACCCGGATCGGTACCATCCCCTCCTTCTGGAGGAGATCCGCCTCCCCGAGGCCCGGGACTTTCCCATGCCCGCCTTTAAGGAGATCACCCTGCCCACCCAGGCCTATTTTGATTCGGTGAAGGAGTGGTACGAGAACAAGTACGCCCTGAAGCTGGACGTCACCCGGGACGACGCGGTCATACGCTGATGTCCTTTAAGAATCTGGGCCACTTCATTCAGGAGCTGGAAAAGCGGGGGGAGCTGAAGCGGATCACCCGGGAGGTGAGCCCCCGCCTGGAGATTACGGAGATTACCGATCGGGTTTCCAAGGCCCACGGCCCGGCCCTCCTCTTCGTAAAGGTGGCCGGCTCCGACTTTCCTGTCCTCATCAATGCCATGGGGAGCTATGAGCGCATGGCCCTGGCCCTGGGCTGCAACTCCCTGGAGGAGAAGGCGAAGGAACTGGAGGAGCTCCTGGACTGGGCCTTCTCCCAGATGGTCAAAATCGACTTGGCCAGCTTCCTTCCCAAGGCCAAGTGGGCCCGCCTCTTCCTCCCCCACCGGACCATAGGAAAGGCCCCCTGCCAGGAGGTGATAGACCATGAGCCGGACCTTTCCAAGCTGCCCGTGCTGACCTGCTGGCCCGGGGACGGGGGGCCCTTCTTCACCCTGCCCCTGGTCATCACCCGGGATCCGGAGACGGGCTCCCAGAACATGGGCATGTACCGCCTCCAGGTGTTCGACAAAAATACCACGGGAATGCACTGGCACCTTCATAAGGACGGGGCCCATTACTACCAGAAGTACAAGGCCCGGGGGGAGCGGATGCCCGTGGCGGTGGCCCTGGGGGACGATCCGGCGGTGACCTACGCCGCCACGGCCCCCCTGCCCGAGGGGGTCTCGGAGCTCTTTTTCGCCGGTTACTTAAGGGGGAAGCCGGTGGAGACGGTCAAGTGCGTCACCTGCGACCTGGAGGTGCCCGCCCAGGCGGAGTTCATCCTGGAGGGGTACGTGGATCCCGCGGAGCCCCTGCGCCGGGAGGGGCCCTTCGGGGACCACACGGGGTACTACTCCCTGGCCGACGACTACCCTGTTTTCCATGTGACCTGCCTCACCCGCCGGAAGAACCCGGTCTACCCGGCCACCGTGGTGGGCCAGCCCCCCATGGAGGACTGCTACATGGCCAAGGCCACGGAGCGCCTCTTCCTGCCCCTGCTCAAGCGTATGATTCCGGAGATCGTGGATCTGAACCTGCCCCTGGAGGGGGTCTTCCACAACTGCGCGATCATCTCCCTGGAAAAGCGCTACCCCGGCCAGGTGCACAAGGTGCTGAACGCCCTGTGGGGGCTGGGGCAGATGATGTACACCAAGATGATCATCGTGGTGGACCGGGAGGTGGACGTGCAGAACCTCTCCACGGTCATGTGGAAGGTGTTCAACAACATAGACGCGGGACGGGACCTGATCCTCTCCCAGGGACCCCTGGACGCCCTGGACCACGCCTCCCCCCTGCCCCGCTTCGGCACCCGCATCGGCATAGACGCCACGAAGAAGGGGCCCATGGACAACCATCACCGGGAGTGGCCCGGGGACATTACCATGGGGGAAGAGGTGAAGAGCAAAATCGATGAGATCTGGGAGGAGCTGGGCCTTGGACCTCGTTAAGAAAGCCCTGGGCAAAATGGGGCGGATCGGTTCCGCCGTGATGATTCAGCACACCCTCTTCTCCCTCCCCCTGGCAGTGGCCGCCTTCCTCCTGGAGAGCGGAGGATGGCCCGATCCGGCGAAGGTGCTCTGGATTCTGCTGGCCGTCTTCGGCGCCCGGAACGGGGCCAACGCCCTGAACCGCCTCATCGACCGGCACATCGACGGGGCCAATCCCCGCACCGCCGGACGGGATCTCCCCTCGGGCCGGCTCCGGCCGGCGGAGCTGATGATCTTCACCGCCCTCTGCCTGGCCCTCTTCCTCTTCGCCGCGGCAAAACTCAACACCCTCTGCCTGCTCCTGGTGCCCGCCGCCCTAGTGCTGATTTTCGGCTACTCCTACACCAAACGCTTCACCTTCCTCTGCCACTACTGGCTGGGGGTCACCACCTCCGCGGCGGTGATGGGCAGTTTCCTGGCCCTGCGGGGCGCCTTCGAGTGGCGTTTCTTTCCCCTGACCATCGGGGCGGCCCTCTGGGTGGCCGGGTTCGACATCATCTACGCGGTGCAGGACATAGACCACGACCGGAAGGAGGGGATCCATTCGGTACCCGCCTTTTTCGGAAAGAAGGGGGGCCTGATCATTTCCGGGCTGACCCATCTGGGGGCCCTGGTCTTCTGGGGGGCTAATTGGTGGTTCTTCCCCCTGAGGTTCTGGTTTCTGATCGGCCTGGCCCTG
>QKAI01000054.1 GCA_003246505.1 Spirochaetaceae bacterium
AACTGGTGGGGACCCGCCGGTACCACCGGCCCCTGCGGCCCCGATTCAGAGATGTTTCTGGACACGGGCCTGGATGCCTGCGGTCCCGATTGCCGCCCCGGATGCCACTGCGGTAAGTATTTCGAGGTCTGGAACAACGTTTTCATGCAGTATAACAAGAAGGAAGACGGCAGTTATGCCCTCCTCGAAGCGCCCTGCGTTGACACGGGCATGGGGCTGGAGAGAACCGTCACCATGCTGCTGGGGAAGAAATCGGTCTACGACACGGAATTTTTTCTCCCCATTATCGCGAAAGTGGAGGAGCTGACCGGAAAGAAATACGGGGATTCCGATTCGGTGGATATGTCCATCCGGATCATCTCTGACCATATCAAGGCTTCCTGCATGATCCTGGGGGATGAGAAGGGTGTCAGCCCCTCCAATGTGGGACAGGGATACGTCCTGAGACGGCTTCTGCGCCGGGCCATCCGCCACGGGAGAAAGCTGGGCCTGGAGGAGAACTTCCTGGTGGAGCTGGCCGAAGTGGTCCTGACCATGTATCAGGATGTTTATGCCGAGCTGCGCGCCAACGAAGGACGAATCAAGGAGGAGCTGGAGCGGGAGGAGAATCAATTCCGCACCACCCTGGCCAAGGGGGAGAAGGAGTTCGAGAAACTGCTGCCCAACCTTCTTAAGAATCCGAAGAAAATCCTGAGCGGAAAAATCGCCTTCAAGCTTTACGACACCTACGGCTTCCCCGTGGAACTCACCGAGGACCTGGCCTCCGAAAACGGCATGACCGTAGACAGGGAGGGATTCGACGAAGCTTTCCAGAAGCATCAGGAGGCATCCAAAAAGGGCGCCGACAAGGCTTTCAAGGGGGGGCTCGCCGACCATTCGGTCATGACCACCCGGTACCACACGGCGACCCATCTTCTCCATGAAGCCCTGAGACTGGTACTGGGGGACCATGTCGCCCAGAAGGGTTCCAACCTGAACGCGGAAAGGCTCAGGTTCGACTTCTCCCATCCCGATCCCATGACCCCCGAGGAGATCAAAAAAGTGGAGGATCTGGTCAATGAGGAAATCAAGGCCGCCCTTCCCATCTCCATGAAGGTGATGACCCTGGAGGAGGCGAAGAATCTCCATGCCCGGGCTCTGTTCTCTGGGAAGTACGATGAACAGGTAAAAGTTTATTTCATGGGGGATTTCTCCATAGAAGTATGCGGGGGGCCCCATGTGGAGAATACTTCCGAACTGGGTGTTTTCACCATACAGAAGGAGCAGTCCTCCTCACGGGGAGTACGGCGCATCCGGGCCGTGTTAAGCTAAAAAAAAGGCTGTCCTTTGGGACAGCCTTTTTTTTAAGCTCCCGCCTTGAGGCGGTCGATCTCACTGATCACTTTGTTGTTTTTCACTCCGTGCTTCAGATAGTTTGATAGAATTTTTATGGCCTTATCCTTCTCCCCGATCTGACCGTAACAGTTGGCGCACTCCATGGTGAAGCGGCTGTTCTTGGGATCGCTGCTGATGAGTTTTGTCAGGGAGGCGATGGCCTCGTCATAAAATCCCCGGTCCCTGTTGATCAGGGCCAGACCCATGACGGCATAGTGGTCGTATTCTATATTCAGGGCATAGTTATAATATTTTTCCGCTTTCTCAAGATCCCCCATATGGCGGTAGGCATCGCCCGCTCTGGTAAGGATAACCTTGTTTTTCTTGTCGTTATCCAGAATCTTGTTCCAGTAGATGAGTGATTTGTTCTGCTGATTCATGCCCCGGTAACAGTCGGCCAGGCCGAAGAGGGCATAGAAATTGTTCGGCTGGATATCCAGGGCCTGCTGAAAGAAGGAGACTCCCTGCTCGAAGGTCTTCATCTTCCTGTGGCAGTTTCCGATGGACGTGAGAACCCGGATATCCACCCGCCGGGTGGATATGCTGAGCATTCTCATCCAATAGGCCAGAGCCCCTTCGTACTCCTTAAAGTCGTAGTGCAAATGTCCCAGCCCTATGAGGGCGTAGGAGTTGTTCTCCTCCATCTCCAGTACCTTCAGGTAAAGCTCCTTGCTTCTGTTAAAATCCCTGACCTTCCGGTAGGCATCGGCGATGCGGGTCAGTACGGTGATGTTTCTGTCGTCGTGGTGGAGGTACTCTTCCCAAATGTCGATGGCCCTGTTGAACTGCTTGAGCGCCTTATAGCAATCGGCAAGTCCGAAAAGGGCATAATTATTGCCCCTGTGATAGTTCAGGCACTTCTGGTAATGGCTTATCGCTTCATGGTAACGCCTCTCCTTACGATAAACGTCACCAAGTCCGACAAGGGCGTAGTTGTTGCTGGGTTCGAATTCAAGGATATCCGCAAAACACTGGGCGGCCCTCTCTGTCAGATTTTCCTTCAGGAGCTGATACCCTCTCTGGGACAGTTCTGTGATCCGGTTATGATTTTCTAGATTGTCAACATCCTCAGTGGGATTCCCGCTTCCCGTTTCCAGTTCACTCTTCATAAACATCACTCCCGCTATATCTTTACATTTTATTCAAGCCATTTTTTTATTACCTGGGCCATCCGGGCTATCATCGCATCAATCTTCACCCGGTCATCCGCCTCTCGGTACATTCTCAAAGCTTCCAGGGGTTTCCCCTTTTCATAGTAGGAATCTCCCAGACGGACCAGCCCATCCTTGTACCCGAGGGTAAGGAAAATTTTCCGGGCCATCTCAAAATTCCCTTCGTTGAAAAATTCATTGCCACGGCGTATAAGCTGAACTCTCTGCTGGGAAGTCAGATCGTCACGCCTGTCAACCGTGGTTTTTAGGAACCCCTCCTGGGGAATTTTCTTTAAAATATCCATGCTTTTGAATTGCCGATTCCGCTATTGCAGAACCATGTAATTATAATAACCCTTTTGTTGACAAATTTCCACTTTCCGGGGAAATTCGTAAAAAAGATTGGCCGAGTGCCCGTCCGAAGGCTTTGAAAACCGCCTCGGACATGTGATGGGAGTTCGCCCCGTAGGGACCGTCATTATGCAGGTTGATCCGGCTGTTGGAGGCAA
>QKAI01000537.1 GCA_003246505.1 Spirochaetaceae bacterium
ATTCCCCCTCCCCATCCCTTAGAGTGGTAATAACAAATGACGGGGTGACCATGAAAGGGAATGTAAAAAAGATGGATTTCATAGAGAGGGACATACGGTACACCCTCTTCCGCCTCTCCCTTCTGGGCATCTGCCTCATAAGCGCGGTCATCCTGTTCTCCTACCTGATAACCCTTCGCCCCCTGGTCAATACGGTAACCATGGTGACGATCATCCTGATCTGCCTGGTCATGTACCGCTTCTCCCGCACCCCCGAACGGTACACCCTCTCCCGGATCGGCCTCTTCGTCCTGTTCACCTTCCTCTACGTCCCCTTCGGATTCTTCACCTCCCCCGGATCGATCAGCTCCATGCCCTACTACATTCTCTTCATCGTCTTCATGGAGACCCTCCTGGCGGTGAATACCTGGGAGTACCTCTTCCCCCTCTCGGTCACGGTCATCCATATCATCCTCCTGAGGCTGGAGCTGGCCATGCCCGGACACTTCACACCCTTCCTCTCCGAGAGACACCGGATCATCGACCTGTCCATCAACTACACCATCGTGACCCTCTTCATGGCGGGCATTCTGATTTTCGTGATGAAAAGGTACGGCGATTACAGCAGAACCCTCCACAGGCTGAGCATAACGGACAAACTTACCGGTCTCTACAACCGCTTCTACCTGGAGGAGACCGGGGAGGCGGAGATGAACCGGAGCGTCCGAACCGGGGTGCCCCTCACGGCGATATTCATCGACCTGAACAATTTCAAGCGAATCAACGACACCTTCGGCCACCAGGAGGGGGACCGGGTTCTGCGGGACATGGCCGGGATTATCCGCCGCAACAGCAGGAGCTACGATATCGGCGCCCGGATCGGGGGGGACGAGTTCATCATCCTCCTGCCCGCCACCTCCTGGGATGAGGCCCTGGCCCAGATATCGCGCCTGGACAGGGCCTTTTCCGATTACTCCCGCCGATACGGGGAACAGCAGTTCTCCGTCAGTTTCGGCGTGGCGGACAGCAAGGAGGAGTCGGACTTCGCCGCCCTGATGAAGAGGGCCGACCAGCGTCTCTACCAGAATAAACGGGAGAGAAAAGGCCGCCCGGGGATGGTTAATTTCCCGGAGAAATAGTATACTGACCCTGTGGCATAGAGCCGGTTTCCCTTTTTTACATTCCCGTATTTTATTACGTTTATGTATTTTGTTTAGACAGAATTCTACAGCTATGTAGGTAATTTTGGCGGTCCTCCAAAGAGGGGGAAGGGGGAAATGGGCCCTGCCGGCCCGGTGGAGGGGACGAAACCGGACTAGACGGCAGGAAGAGCCCATTGGACCCGGGGGGGAGGCTTCCCCCGCTGAATTTGGCATATTTTTTGCACATAAAAGTAGTAATTCCCCAATGGAATCGGATGAAAATAAATAAGTTATAGGAGATAGTTTATGTCTATTGATTTTGTCGCTAATCCCGTGGAAGAGATCTACGGAGAGAGTTGTTTCAACGACGCCACCATGAAGGCCAGACTGCCCAAGAATATCTATAAGGCACTCAAGACAGTTCAGGCCGGCGACGGCGAGCTGACCCTGGAAATCGCCGAGGTCGTCGCCAGCGCCATGAAGGACTGGGCCATAGAGAGGGGAGCCACCCACTATACCCACTGGTTCCAGCCCCTTACCGGTCTGACCGCTGAAAAACACGACTCCTTCATCTCCCCCTCCTCGGACGGCACGGTTATCATGGAGTTCTCCGGAAAGGAACTGACCCAGGGCGAGCCCGACGCGTCCTCCTTCCCCTCCGGCGGCCTGAGAGCCACCTTCGAGGCCAGAGGTTATACGGCATGGGACATCAACAGCCCCGCGTTCCTGAAGCAGGACAACTCCGGCCTGACCCTGTGCATCCCCACCGGTTTCGTTTCCTACACCGGGGAAGCCCTGGATAAGAAGGTTCCCCTCCTGCGGTCCATGGAAGCCCTGAACAAGCAGGCCATGAGAATCCTCAAGGTCCTGGGCAACACCACCAGCAAGAAGGTGACCTCCTCGGTCGGCCCCGAGCAGGAGTACTTCCTGGTGGACAAGGAACTCTATCTCCAGAGATCGGACCTGAAGCTTACCGGCCGGGCTCTCTTCGGCACCATGTCCGCCAAGGGCCAGGAGATGGACGACCACTACTTCGGAGCCATCAAGGAAAGGGTCGCCGATTTCATGAGGGAGCTCAACTACGAGCTGTGGAGACTGGGCATTTCCGCCAAGACCCAGCACAACGAAGTAGCCCCCAACCAGTTTGAAATCGCCCCCATCTTCTCCAGCTCCAACGTGGCCTCCGACTCCAACCAGCTGGTCATGGAAATGCTCAAGAAGGTGGCCGATAGACATGATCTGGTCTGCCTCCTCCACGAGAAGCCCTTCGCCGGCGTAAACGGAAGCGGCAAGCACAACAACTGGTCCATGGCCACCGACGACGGCATCAACCTGCTGAACCCCGGTGACACCCCCCAGGACAACGCCCAGTTCATGGTTTTCCTGAGCGCCATCATCAAGGCCGTGGACGTATACGCCCCCATCCTCAAGATGTCCGCTTCCAGCGCATCCAACGACCACCGCCTGGGCGCCAACGAAGCTCCCCCGGCCATCATCTCCATCTTCCTCGGCACCCAGTTGAAGGAGATCATGGACTGCCTCGCCGCGGGCAAGCCCGTTCCCTCCATGGGCGGCGAGCTGATCGAGCTGGGCGCTTCCCACCTGCCCAAGCTTCCCAAGGACAACACGGACAGAAACAGAACCTCCCCCTTCGCCTTCACCGGTAACCGGTTCGAGTTCAGAATGGTCGGTTCCAGCCAGTCCCTGGGCGGCCCCAACGTGGTCATCAATACCGCCGTGGCCGATGTTCTGGGCGAGTTCGCCGACAAGCTGGAGAAGGCCTCCGATGTGAAAGCCGAAATCCAGAAGCTCGTCAAGGAGACCTACAAGGCCCACGACAGAATCGTTTTCAACGGCAACGGCTACTCCGACGAATGGGTTGTCGAAGCTGAGAAGAGAGGCCTTCCCAACCTGAAGAACGCCGTGGTTTCCATACCCCAGCTGATCAGCGATCTGAGCATCAAGCTCTTCGAGAAGCACAAGGTCTTCACCAAGGGCGAGCTGGAATCCCGCTATGAGGTTTACCTGGAAGACTACTGCCTGAGACTGAACATCGAAGCGGGCGTTACCGCCGAGATGGCGGAAAGGCTGATCTTCCCCGCCGTCAGCGCCTACACCAGCGAGCTGGCTTCCAGCGTGGCCGACCAGAAGGCCCTGGGCCTGAAGGTTCCCGCCCAGGAAGCCCAGGTCAAGGCCCTGAGCGAAGGGATGGAAGGTCTCCTGAAGGCCGTCGCCGATCTGAAGGCTGCCAACGAGAAGACCCTCGCCATTGAAGAGGACAGCCTGAAGAAGGCCACCAGCTACCTGGAGACGGTTATTCCCGCCATGGCCAAGGTCCGCTCATTCGCCGACGGTCTGGAAAAGATCACCGACAAGTTTGCCTGGCCCTACCCCTCCTACGAGGATCTGCTTTTCACCATGTAAGGCACGGATATCCGCGGTTGATTCCGCGGATCATAAAAAAGGGGCTGCCCGCATCGGGTTCAGCCCCTTTTTTTTCGCTCCCCCGGTGAACTATACGGTAAACTTCCCAATCTGCCCATCCATCTCCCTGATGCTGCCGTTGGTGGCCTCCGCCAGGGAGGCGACGCTGGAAGCGGCCCGGTTGATCTGCTCCGCCCCGGCGGCCATCTCGTCCATGCTGCCCTGAATCGTCAGGGAGGATTCGGTCAGTTTGTCCATGGCCTGGGCGGCCTGCTCGGTGACGCGTCTCATCTCGGTGGCCTTCTCCTTGACCGAATTGCCGATGCGGTTCATGGAGCCGATGGCGTCCAGAACCTGCCGGGAGCCTTCGCTCTGCTCCTGCATGGCCTGGTCAACCTGGCGGACGATCCCCTCCATCTCCTCGATGCCCACGGAGAGCTGGCCGAAGGCGGTCCGGGAATTCTGAGTGTCCCGAACCACTTCCTGAATGTTTTCCTGGATCCGGCTGAGCTCCGAGCCTATTTTGTGGGACTGCTCCGCCGAATTTTCCGCCAGCTTGCGGATCTCGTCGGCCACCACGGAGAACCCCCGTCCCGCTTCCCCCGCGTGGGCCGCTTCTATGGCGGCGTTCATGGCCAGCAGATTGGTCTGGGAAGCGATGCCCGCGATGATCTGATTGGCTTCCAGGAGCAGTTCCGATTGGGAGGAGATCTCCCTGACCCTCTGGTCCATGGCCTCCTGCTTCTGCCGGTTCTCACCCACCGAGTTCAGGAGCTTCCCCGCGTTCGCCGCCATTCGGGCTATGGAACTCCCCACCTCGCCGATATTGGCGATCATCTCCTCTATGACCGAAGAGGCTTCGGAACTGCTCGCCACCTGCTCGTCTATGATGCTGTCCAGGGAGGTGATCTCCCCCATTCCCATGAGGGTGGCCTGGGCCGCCTCCCCCGTATTCCGGGCCAGGTTCTCCGCCTGCTTCCGGACCCCTTCGATATTGGCCATGATCTGGTTGATGGCGCTGGCCGTCTCCTGGGAGGTGGCGGAGAGTTCCGAGCCCACCGTTTCCAGGGATCCCTGGGAATTTCTGAGGGAGCCTATGATGACCTGCAGCTTCTCAAGGAACCGATTGAAGGACCGGGCCAGCTCCTCCAGCTCGTCCTTTCGGTTAAGCTGAAGCCTCCTCGTCAGGTCCGCCTCGCCCTGGGCGATCTCCTCCATGGCCCCGTTCAGGTAGATGATGGGTTTGGTCAGGGCTCCCCCGATGAATACGGCCAGCAGGATTCCCAGCAGTTCCACCGCAAGGGATATAAGGCCCAGCTTGAGGGAGAGTTCCTCCACGGAGGAGAAGACCACCCCGTAGGAGGCGGATATGGCCGCGCTCCAGGCGGTTCCCCCTATGGGAGTAAAGGCGACGATTTTCCGCTCCCCCCCGTAGGTGTACTCCCCGGTGCCGCTCTCCCCTGCCACCATCCTCCGGGCGATATCCCCCATATCGGCCAGTGCCGGATCCTCCCGGGCCATTTCCAGGGGATTGGACCGGTCAAGGACCATCTGGTAATCGGAATTGGCAATGGTGACCCCTTCCCCGTTGAGCACGTACTTCACCGAATCCATGGCATAGTCGGCGGCATCCAGATTTTCGCTCAGGAAGGAGGCGTTCTTCTGCCCCACCAGGCCCCCGGTCAACTTCCCCTCCTTGTATATGGGGGCGGCGATGAGGATGGTGAACAGATGCTCCTCCCCGGCCACGGCGCTGAAAACGGGATCGGAAATGACCGGCTCTCCGGTACGGAAAAGTTCCTGGATGTAGGCCCGGCCTGACAGGTCGACCTGAACCCCGCCGGCCAGATGGAGAATCCCCTTTTCATCCACCGGAGACATGGAGTTGAAGCCGGTGCGCTTCGATTCCCGGGCCAGGGTATCGTAGAAATCCTTGCTCCCGTAATCGACGGGCAGGTATTCGGCGAAGGTCACCAGCTGGGATTTCTCCATCTCCAGCCAGGTGCTGTAACTGACGGCCAGCATCTCCGCATGGGCGGACAGGGTGTTTTTGACTTCCTCCTCCAGGCGGCTGCTGGCGATCATGCCCCCGGCGATGCTGACGATGGAACAGGAAACAAAGACGGCTACGGCTACGACGAGGATCTGCTTGAATCTTATGGACTGAATCTTCTTCACGGGGTTCTCCGGATGGGTTGGGTTTCTTGACTAAATTTAAGGAAGCTTTTCCCCGATTGCAAGCATTTTTCCGGAATTTCCCCGGGGCCTATCGGGAAAGTCGAGGAAAGCCTTGACATTCACTACTATTTTTGTCATATTTTAAATACGATATTTTTTGTCGTATTTAGAGGAAGAATAGATGAAGTTCAGCAGAGAGATGGATCAGGCCCTGAGAAGCCTGGGTTATCTCGCCGGGGAGAAGGAGTCCCTGAGCGCCCGGGAGATTTCCGAAAGCCAGAGCATACCCTACGAAAAGACGAGCAAGATGCTCCAGAAACTCTCCAGCGCCCGGATCGTGTCGGCACGGCGGGGAAGGGAGGGGGGGTACCATCTGACCAGGCCCCTGGACGAACTGAATCTTCTGGAACTGCATAGGGCCCTGGGCGAAACGGCGGAGGTGGCCCCCTGTTCGGGGAACACCGCCTGCAGGCACAGGGGGAATTGCGGTATTAGAACTGGCCTGAGCCGGTTCCAGGAGGATCTGAACCATCTCCTGGAGGTTTACACGGTGGCCGATATAACGGGAGTGTCCCATGATTGAAGAGAAGGAAGTGGTCAAATCCCTGCGCAAGGTACTGGACCCGGAGCTGATGATAAACATCATCGACCTGGGCCTGGTGTATGACATACGCGTGGGGGAAGACCTGGTGGAAGTGGATTATACCCTCACCTATCCCGGTTGCCCCCTGGCGCCGGAGATTGAGAGGAATATCATAAAAAACCTGAAGGAGGACCTGGGAGTGGAGAGGATCAGGGCGTTCACCGTCTGGTCGCCCCCCTGGGATCCGGTGAGGATGAGCGAAGAAGCCCGCTTTGCCATGGGTTATCCGGTCTGATTTTATCAGCCCGACTATGAGGAGAATATCATGTTATTAGAAATAAAGAATCTTACAGCCTCGGTGGAGGGGAAGCCCATTCTGAAGGGGGTGGATTTCTCCCTCGATGCGGGGCAGACCCACGCCATCATGGGCCCCAACGGGTCGGGCAAGTCCACCCTGGCCAACATTCTCATGGGGAATCCGGAGTACGAAGTCACCGGGGGGTCCCTCCTTTGGAACGGTACCGATCTTCTGGGCCTGGAGCCCCATGAAAGGGCCCTGGCCGGTCTCTTCCTCTCCTACCAGTACCCCGTGGAAATCCCCGGTCTGACGGTGGGGAAATTCCTGAAGCGGGCCGCGGAAACCCGGCTCGAGGGGGAGGAGAACCTGAACGTGGGCTCCTACCTGAAGGAGATCCGGGAAAATATGGAATTTCTTGAGATGGACCGTAATTTCATAAACCGCTATCTGAACACGGGGTTCTCCGGGGGGGAGAAGAAGCGCATGGAGATTCTCCAGATGCTCATGTTCAAACCCCGCCTGGCCATTCTGGACGAAACCGACTCGGGGCTGGACATCGACGCCCTGCGGGTGGTCTCCCGGGGGGTGAACCGGCTCAAGGGGCCCGGTTTCTCCAGCATCATCATCACTCACTACCAGCGGATCCTGGACTATGTGAAGCCCGACCGGGTCCATGTTCTCTACGACGGCAGGATCGTGGAGTCCGGGGGGCCGGAGCTTGTAAACGAGCTGGAGAAGAAGGGTTACGAATGGATCAAGAAGCAGGTCCGGGGGGAGGTGAGCCATGAGCAGTCCGTCCACAGTGCTTAACAAGGAAGAGTATCAGCACGGGTACCACTTTCCCGACCAGTCCATTTTCAAAACCCGCAGGGGTCTGGACGAGGAGATCATCCGGGCCATCTCGGGGCAGAAGAAGGAACCGGAATGGATGCTCGACTTCCGCCTCAAGGCCTACGAGGCCTTCCGGCAGAAGAGCATGCCCAACTGGGGGGCCGACTTGAGCCGCATCGACTTTGACAACATCTACTACTACGCCAAACCCACGGAGGAGCAGAAGCGGACCTGGGAGGACGTCCCCGAGGACATTAAGGAGACCTTCGACCGGATCGGCATTCCCGAGGCGGAGAAGAAATTCCTCGCCGGCGTGGGGGCCCAGTACGACTCGGAGGTGGTCTACCACAACCTGAAGGAGGAACTGGAAAAACAGGGGGTGGTCTTCTGTTCCCCCGAGGAGGCGGTTCAAAACCATCCCGACCTGGTGCGCAAGTACTTCGGCACGGTGATTCCCTACCGGGACAACAAATTCGCCGCCCTGAACTCGGCGGTCTGGTCCGGGGGCAGTTTCGTCTACGTTCCCCCGGGAATCCGGGTGGATATTCCCCTCCAGGCTTACTTTAGGATCAATTCGGAGAACTTCGGCCAGTTCGAGAGGACCCTGATCATCGCCGACGAGGGCAGCTTCGTCCACTACGTGGAGGGGTGCACGGCGCCGGTCTACACCACCGACTCCCTCCACTCGGCGGTGGTGGAGATCATCGCCCTGGAGGGGGCCCGGGTGCGCTACTCCACCATTCAGAACTGGTCCGGGGACGTGTACAATCTGGTCACCAAGCGGGCCTTCGCCTACAAAAACGCCACGGTGGAGTGGGTGGACGGGAACCTGGGTTCCAAGCGGACCATGAAGTACCCCTCGGTCTTCCTCAAGGAGGAGGGAGCCCACGGGGAGATCCTCTCCATCGCCTTCGCCGGACAGGGGCAGGAACAGGACACGGGGGGAAAGGTTTTCCATCTGGCGGACAACACCAGCTCGGTGATCACCAGCAAGTCCATCTCCAAGGACGGGGGCGTTTCCAGCTACCGGGGCATGATCAAGGTGCATCCGGGGCGGAAGAACATCCGCTCCCGGGTGGTCTGCGACGCCCTTCTCCTGGATGAGAAGTCGGTGAGCAACACCTACCCCTACATGGAGATCGCCTCGGAGGACGTGACCATGGAGCACGAGGCTTCGGTCTCCAAAATAAGCGACGACCAGCTCTTCTATCTCCAGAGCCGGGGCTTCACAGAGGAGGAGGCGGCGGCCATGATCGTCAACGGCTTTCTGGATCCCCTGGTCAAGGAGCTGCCCATGGAGTACGCCGTGGAACTGAACCGTCTGATCGAACTGCAGATGGAAGGGAGCGTGGGATGATGAACAGCTACGACGGATTTCCCCTGTGGTACAGGGAACTGAGAGGCGAGGCGGAGAAGAGGGCGAAGGAGATGCCCTGGCCCGACGCCCGGCAGGAGGCCTGGAGACGGACCAACCTGAAGCGCCTGGATCTGGAGAGTCTCTACAAAACGGAGCCGGCCCAGCCCGGCTTTGAGCGCACCGCCCCCATGAACCCCCAGGCCCCCGGGCCGGATAACCGGAACATGCGCCTCTCCTTCCTCCACGACGCGGTTCTGGGGGATTATCCCGGGGTGAAGGAGCTCTACGAGGCCCAGTTCGCCGCGGGGGACAACAAATTCATATACCGCCTCCTGGCGGAGCCTCCCCGGGGTTTCTACATCTATCTTCCCCGCAACTACTCTGCGGAGAATCTTCTCTTCCTGGAGGACCGCCTGAACGGGTCCGGGGGAGAGACCGTCACCCTGAACCTGGTGGTTCTGGAGGCGGGGGCCCGGGCGGATCTGTGGGAAAGGATAGGCACGGAGGACTCCCCGGTCAGCCTGCACAACCGGGCCACCCTGGTCCTTCTCAAGAGGGGGGCCCGCCTCTCCTACTACCGCACCCAGAGCCTTCCCGGGGAAAGCGCCCTCCTGGATTTCTCCCGCTTCCACCTGAAGGAGGGGGCGGAACTGAAGAGCCATCAGGCCGAATCGGAACTGCACTTCAACAAGAGCCACGTGACGGCGGTTCTGGAGGAGAGGCAGAGCCGGGCGGATCTGAGGGGCGTTTACCGGATCGGAGGCAGCCGATTCAATGAGATCTTCACGGAACAGATACACCTGGCTCCCCGCTGCGCCAGCCGCTCCCTCTACCGGGGGGTGCTGGAGGACGAGGCCCGCACCGTTTTCAACGGCATGATACGGGTCGCCCCGGAGGCGGTGGGAACCGACGCCTATCTGACAAACAACAACCTGCTCATGAACGACGGCTGCCGGGCCGATTCCATCCCGGGACTGAAGATCGCCACCAACGACGTGAAGTGCAGCCACGGCTCCACCACGGGAAAGGTGGATCCCCGCCAGCTTTTCTACCTGACCTCCCGGGGATTCAGCCGGACCGAAGCCCGCGAAATCCTCACCCGGGCCTTCCTGGAGTAGGTCTGGGAGGAGGCTCCGGACCAGGTCCGTCAGGAACTGGCCCTGCGATGGGGCTGGAAGAGGGAGGAGGCCTATGCTTAGGGAGGAGTTTCCCCTGCTGAGGGATAATCCCCTGGTATATCTGGATTCAGCGGCCACCACCCAGAAGCCGGAAGGGGTGATTGACAGGCTGAAACGGTTCTACGAAGAGGAGAATGCCAACGTCCACCGGGCCCTCTATCCCCTGGGGGACGGGGCGACCGCCCTCTACGAAGGGAGCCGGAAAATTGTGAAGAAGTTCCTTAACGCCCCCTCCTCCCGGGAGATTGTTTTCACTTCGGGAACCACGGGCTCGCTTAATTTTCTGGCGGAAGTCTTCGGGGAGACGTTGAGCCGGGGCGATCATATACTGCTCACCGAGATGGAGCATCACAGCAATCTGGTCCCCTGGCAGATGGCGGCGAAAAGGCACGGCCTCATCCTGGACTTTATCCCCGTGAACGGAAAGGGACGGCTCGATCTGTCCTGGATGGGGCGGAACTGGAGCGACAGGACGAAGCTGGTCAGCCTCACCCACATCTCCAACCTGCTGGGCACGGTGAATCCCCTGGAGGAAATCATCGCCTTCGCCCACCGGAGGGGGGTGCCCGTGGCGGTGGACGGGGCGCAGAGCGTTTCCCGCATCCCCGTGGACGTCCGCGAACTGGACTGCGACTTTTTCGTATTCTCCGGGCACAAGGTCTACGGCCCCACGGGGATCGGGGTCCTTTACGGCAAAGAGCATCTTCTGGAGCGCCTTCCCCCCCGGTTCGGGGGGGGAAGCATGATCTCCTCGGTAACCCTGGAGGAGTCCACCTGGGCGGAATTGCCCCAGCGCTTTGAGGCGGGGACGCCCCCCATCGCCCAGGCGGTGGGCCTGGGGGAGGCCCTTTCCTGGCTGGAGAGCCGGGGGAGGGAGAAGATTTCCCGGCACGAAAGGAACCTTACCGCCTACGGGGTGGACAGACTGCGTTCCCTGGAGGGGATTGAGCTTTACGGGACCGGTGAGGAGGACCAGCTGGGGGTGATATCCTTTAACCTGACCGGGCTCCATGCCCACGACGGGGTGCAGTTCCTCGCCCAGGGGAATCTGGCCCTGAGGGCGGGACATCACTGCGCCCAGCCCCTGATCAGAAAGCTGGGGGTCCCCTCGGCGATTCGGGCCAGCTTCGCCGCCTACTCCCGGGAATCCGATGTGGACCGCCTGGCGGAGGCCCTGACCGAGACGAGAAGCTTCTTCCGCAAGCGGGGGGTGCTGTGATGTTTGACGACCTGTACCAGGAGATCATCCTGGACCACTACAAGAACCCCCGGAACCGGAAGGATCTGGAGGACCGGCACATCCCCTTCCTGGAAAATCCGGTCTGCGGCGATTCGGTCCGGGTGGCGGTGGACTGGAACGGGGAAAA
>QKAI01000156.1 GCA_003246505.1 Spirochaetaceae bacterium
CCACCGCCCTGTTCCCCCGGGCCAGCTCCCGGGTATGGCGCCAGCTCCCCCCGTCCAGGGAGGAGGCAAAGTAAAGTATCCCCGGTGAGAGCTCCTCCCCTGAGGCCCCGTCAAGGTGGACATGGAGATCCAGCCAGTCGTAATCGTCCAGATGCTTCAGAGGGTCGTCAATTTTTCCCATGGGAGGATCATAGCACGGGAAGGGCCCGGGAGGAACCCGTCCCGTATGGACGGAAAGGGGGGGGACTGCTATAGTGGAACCATGCTCAGAGATATGAAAGAAGTCATTGACGGCTATACGGAACAGCTCAGGGAGCTGGGAGTGGAGGAGGGGCGGGCCCGCGCCATGGCCCGGGCCCAGGTGGAGGTTCACGCCTTCGGGACGGACACCCACGGGATTCCCCCCCTTGAGAACATGATAGGGGAGCTTAAGAAGCATCCCGACCATACCGAACCGCCCCGCATCGTCCGTACCTTCGGAGCCCTGACCGTGGCGGACTGCACCCGCACCCCTGCGATCGAACCCATTCTCTGGGGGGCGGAGCGGGCCGCCCGGTCGGCGGGGGAGCACGGCATAGGCTTCGTGTCCCTGACCGACGGGGGCTGGGTGGGCACCATGGGATATCATCTGGCCCGTTTTGCCCGGGAGGGGTATATCATGATGGGATGGAATCAGGTCTCCTCCCTGGCTCAGACCCCTCCCCACGGGGGAAGGGAAACCCGGTTCAACACGAATCCCCTGGCCTTCTCATTTCCCCTGGGCGATGAAAAATATCGTGACCGCCCGGTGGTGGCCGATTTCTCCACCTCCGCCATCTCCATGGGAAAAACCCGGCAGATGAGGGAAAAGGGCGTCATCGCTCCGGAGAAGCTCTATCTGGACGGGGAGGGCCGGTACTCCGACGACCCCCGGGTCACCACCCGGGGCGGCTCCATCCTCCCCTTCGGGGGGGAGCACTTCGGCTTCCGGGGCACCGCCCTGGCCATGCTGATAGAGGCCATGACCGCCGCCGCGGGGACCCGCCCCACGAACAAAGAGAAATCGGGCGGTCAGAACGTGCATGTGCTGGCCCTGAAGATCGACGGCCTGAGCAGCCGGGAGAGCTACGGCCCCCTTATGGAGGAGATGATGGAGTGGGTACTCTCCACGGAACCGGTTCCGGGGGGATCTCCCCTCCGCTATCCCGGACAGCGGGGCTGGGAAGCCCTGGAAAGGGCGATGCGGGATGGGGTGGAACTATAGCTTTCCTTTTCCGATGATGCGGGACAATTCCTCGTATGAGAAGGGTTTGATGAGGATGTGATCGTAGGCGCACTCCCTCTTCTTTAATTGTGCCGATTGTTCCGGGGAAGCGCTGGCGCCTATGATCAGGACGTTACCCCCCATGTTCCTCATTTCCCGGGCCAGGCCGTTGCGGCATAATTCGTCCTCCCCGGACACATCGGCTATGACAAGTCCGACGGGCCTGTTCCCTTCCACCGATTCGGTGTAGAGGCGCAGGGCATCCCGGGGGGTGGACGCCGTCCTGACCCCATACCCCAGCACTTTGAGGAAACGGGTCAGGATCTGACCTATCTCCCTTTCCGGTTCCATGATCAGGGCTTCCGCCGGCCCGGAGGAGGGCTCGGTCTTCCCCTCACTTTCGGGCATAGGATTCACCCCGTTCCGACTGTCATAGACGGGCAGATGGATGATGAATTCGGCGCCCTTACCCGGTTCGGAGTTCAGGGATATCCGGCCGTTATGACGGGAAATGATGATGCGGCACGACGCCAGTCCCAGGCCGTTCCCCTCCTTCTTCGTGGTGAAATAGGGGCGGAATATCTCCTCCTGCCTCTCCCTGGCAATCCCCGGCCCCCTGTCTCTGACGGAGATGCGCAGGAATTTCTGTTCCTCCCCCGTCTCCATCCGGGCGGCCAGGCGGATTTCCCCGGAATCCCCCATGGCCTGGGCCGCGTTGATGACCAGATTGCTGATGACCTGGCTGAGCTGGCCCCTGTCCACATAGAGGGGTGGAAGATCTTCGGGAATATCCTCGATCAGAGTGACGTTTCTGCCCCTCAGGGAGAAACGGGCCGTTTCGGAAAGGAGGGCGGCGGGCTGGATCAGCTCCTTTTTCGCTTCCCCTCCCCGGGAGAAGGTGAGCATCTGTCCGGTGAGGTTGCGGGCGTTATCCAGGGAGTCCAGGGCGTTTTCCAGATTCTCCCGGGTCTCCTCCCTCTGGTCCAGGCTCATAAGGGCCAGATCGATGTAGCCGTAAAGGCAGGTCAGCAGATTGTTGAGATCGTGGGTGATCCCCCCAGCCAGTACGGCCAGGCTTTCCCCTTTCCTGGCCCGGAGGAACTCATCCTCGATCATGCTCTGATCGGTTATGTCCTTGATGATCCAGATATACCCCCTGTGCCGGCCCTCCCCGTCGGGAACGGGGGCTCCGGATATGCTGAGGAACCGTTCTTCCTCCCGGGGCGAGAGAATGGCCGTCCGGCATGAGAGGGCGGGGATGCGCCGGGACCGCATCAGCTCCGATTGGTTCTTAAGGATCAGATAGTCCGAGGAGGAAAGAAAGGGAAGGATCTCTATTACGCCCTTTCCCCGGATATCCTCCGGCGCCAGTCCCAGCAGGCGGTCGAAGGCCCCATTCGTCTCCCCGATCCGCCCTTTCCCGTCGGTGATGGCCATGCCGTCCGGTATGGAGAGGAGGAGGGCGTTCCGGTCCTGTGCCAGCAGGCGGTATTCCCCCTCGCTCTCCCTTATGATTCTGGTCTGCCTCTCCACCTCCCGGCGAAGGAAGAAGAGCCAGATAAACACGAAAGCCGTCACCAGGGCGAGCAGGGCGGGGATCGTATAGAGCAGGATTTTCCCTTGCCGGGAGATCTTGGTAGTCCCCAGGCTGTTCCACTTGAGGTCCAGCTCCCTCTTCCGGCGGTTCCCGATCCGGGCCAGGGTCTTGTCCATGATATCCCGGAGCACCGGGTCGCTGCGGGAGACGGCGATGCGGTACTCCACGTTGTACTGG
>QKAI01000377.1 GCA_003246505.1 Spirochaetaceae bacterium
GGGACAGTGCAGCTGGACCGATTCCATGATCATCGCCACCATAACCAGCCAGAGCCACGGCAGCGGCATACGCCGGGAGATCAATTCCTGGCTGAGCGAGAACGGCATGAGCCTCTATTCTACGGGGAATTCCCAGAAAAACGACTCCTGGATTCTTCTGGATTGCGGCGACGTGGTCATAAATCTCATGACGAAGGAGTCCCGGGATTTCTATCAGCTGGAAGATCTCTGGTTCGAAGCGGAGATCATCCACGGGAAGGAGTAGCTACTCCTCAAGCTCGTCGAAGTCTTCCAGCTCGTCCATGTCGTCCCTGTCGAAAAGGGGCAGGGTTTCATCGTCCTCGATCAGATCGTCATCGTCCTCATCAAGGTCGTCGGTCCAGGTATTGTCGATCAGGCTGATGCCGTCGTCGTAAATGTTGAAAAGCTCGTTGTCGTAATTATCGATATCCTCATCAAACTCGTCTTCCTTCTCCGAAGAAAAGAAGACGAACTGTCTCTGGGCGGCGCTATCGGACATGGCGGGGCTCCTGAATTTGGACTTCACCCTATGTTAAATTTTTATGATTCACCCTGTCAAGTGAACTATTGTGAAGGGACGGGATTTCCCCTATAATTGCTCCATGGAAAATGATAATTTCGACAAACTGCTGGAGCTGGCCCTGGCGGAGGATCTTCTGGACACGGGGGATGTCACCTCCCGGGCGATTTTCTCAAAGGAAAGAACGGAGGCTCTTCTCTGGAGCAAGGATGAGGGGGTCCTGGCGGGGATCGATTATTTCCGCCGGGTCTTCGAAAGGGTGGATCCCTCCATCGAAATAGAGCTATACAAAAAAGACGGGGACAGGCTGAAAAAAGGCGATGAGATCGCCCGCCTCAGGGGACCGGCCGTCACAATACTAGAAGGGGAGAGAACGGGGATCAACTTCCTCTCCTTCCTCTCGGGCATCGCCACGGAGACCGCCCTCCATGTGGCCGCCGCGTCGGAGAAGGGGCACTGCGTGATCCTGGACACGAGAAAGACCCTGCCCGGATACCGGAACCTCTCCAAGTACGCCGTAAGGGCCGGGGGCGGTCAGAACCACCGCATGGGCCTTTACGATATGGTTATGATCAAGGACAACCACGCCGATGCGGCCGGTTCTATAACCAGCGCCGTCAACAGGGTCCGGGAGAAGTGGGGAAACCGATACCGGATCGAAGTGGAGTGCCGCAACCTGGAGGAGGTCCGGGAGGCCCTGTCCCTGAGGGTGGACGTGATCATGCTGGACAATATGGACGAGAAAGCCTCCCGGGAAGCGGTTCTGCTCCGGGAGGGGGATGTCAAGTTCGAAGCCTCCGGAAACATGGATCTGGACAAGCTCCGGCGCTACTCCCCCCTGGGCGTGGATTACATCTCCGGCCGGCTGACCCACTCGGTCAGGGCCTTCGATTTCTCCCTGGTGGTGTCATAATGGAAAGACCTCCCGCCGTTTCCGATCTTCTCGTCGTCGGCTCGGGGATCGCCGGCCTTTCCGCCGCCATCGGCGCGGCGGAGCAGGGGCTGAGCGTCACCGTCCTCACCAAGGCGGACGAGGCCTGGTACTGCAACACCTGGTTCGCCCAGGGGGGCATCGTGGGAAACGGGAAGGAGGACTCCCGGGACAGTCTCTCCCGGGACATCATCCGGGCCGGGGACGGGCTGAACTGGAGGGAATCGGTTCATCTTCTCGCTTCGGAGGGCCCCGACCTGGTGGACACCCTTCTGGTGGAGAAGGCGAAGGTGCCCTTCTCCCGGAACGAAGCGGGGGAACTGGATCTTACCCAGGAAGCGGCCCATTCGGTCCGGCGGATCTACCATGACCGGGATCTCACCGGCCGCTCTATCGAGGAGGGGCTTCTGGCCTATGTGGGAAAGATGAAGGAGCGGATCCGCCTCTACCCGGGCATGCAGGCCCTGGACATCATCACCAACTGCCATAACTCCACCGATACCCAGGAGAGGTACCAGCCCCAGCGGGCCATCGGGCTCTACGTGCTGGATGTGAGGACAAACGAGGTGATGAATCTCTACGCCTCCTCCATCATCCTGGCCACGGGAGGCGTGGGGGGCGTGTTCCAGCATACCTCCAACCCCAGCCTGGCCTCTGGGGACGGTATCTCCATGGCCTATCGGGCCGGTGCGGCCATCATCAATGCGGAGTATGTCCAGTTTCATCCCACCACCCTGTTCCATCGGGACGTGAAGAATTTCCTCATATCCGAATCCCTCCGGGGCGAGGGGGCCTATCTGGTCAACAGGAAGGGGGAGAGGTTCATGTCCCAGTACAGCCCGGACATGATGGAGCTGGCCCCCCGGGACGAGGTGGCCCGGGCGATCTACCGGGAGATGGACCAGAGCGGCTCCCCCTGCGTCTTCCTCGACGCCCGGCATATCGACATGGACCTGAAGGCCCGTTTCCCGGGGATCGCGGAGAAGTGCCAGTCCGTGGACATCGATATTTCCGGCGACCTCATCCCCGTGGTCCCCGCGGCCCACTACTTCTGCGGCGGCGTCAAGGTGGACCTGAACGGCTACACCTCCCTCCCGGGGCTGATGGCCGTGGGCGAGGCCGCCTGCACCGGCGTGCACGGGGCGAACCGGCTGGCCTCCATCTCCCTTCTGGAAGGGCTGTACTTCGGCTACCGGGCGGGAAAGAAATCCGCCGACAGCGGGGTCCTTCCCTCGGCGCGGCTCCGTTCCTCCATCCCCGAATGGATCTTCCCGGCGGAGGAGGACGATTTCGATCCCATCCTGGTCAAGAACGACAAGGATACCATCCGCTCCCTCATGTGGAATTACGCCGGAATCATCCGAAGCAACAAGCGCCTCGGCCGGGCCCTCTCCGACCTGAACTACTTCAGCCACCGGATAGAGAAATTCTACCGGGAGGCCCGTCTCAGCCGGACGCTCATTGAGCTCAGGAACACCGTGGAAACCGCGTCCATCATCACCCGGGCGGCCAAAAGCAACATCCACTCCATAGGCTGCCATTATGTGGAAAAATGAGGTTCTCTCCCCGGCCAAAATAAACCTGCATCTGGACATAGCCGGTCCCGGGGAGAAGGGGTTCCATCCCCTCCGGTCCCTGTTCCTTATGGTTTCCCTCTACGACCGGTTAACCGTGTCAGAAGCGGAAGAGGGCTGCCGCATCGAATCGGACTGCCCCTTCCCCGCGGAGGAGAACATCCTATACAGGACCTGGAAGCTCTGCCGGGAGAGGGGGTTCTACCGGGGGGGGCTCTCCCTTGCCCTGGAGAAGAACATCCCCTCCGGGGCGGGGCTGGGGGGCGGTTCCTCCGATTGCGCCTCCCTCATCCATGTCCTCAGGGAACGGAGCGGGGAAGGGATAAGCGACGGACAGTGGCTGGAGCTGGGTGCGGAACTGGGAAGCGACGTGCCCTTTTTCCTCAGGGCCGTATCCGCCCTGGTGACGGGCCGGGGGGAACATATCCGGCCCCTCACGGCCAGGGGGGATTTCCACATCCTCATCGTCTATCCCGATCTGCATATATCCACTCCCGCGGCCTTCCGGACCCTGGACAGTTACAGGGAGAGGGAGGGCATAACCCACCGCTGGAGCCTCACGGAGGAGGACATCATCCGCATCTGGGAGCAGCGGGAGCCGGGGGATTGGGGCTTTCTGAACAGTTTTGCCGATCCGATTTACGAAGAATACCCCCAATTGGCGGGGATTCGGGAAAACCTCTTGACTAGGGGCGCCGACTTCGTTACATTATCCGGCAGCGGCAGTGCCATGGTCGGAATTTTTAAGGACAGGGACAAATCGGACTCAGCTTATTTGCTTATGAAGAGTAAATTTCCTGCCACTTATAAGGCGATACCTCTTGATATTATACCTTACGGTATTGTAATATAGCAGGAAACCTGTTTTCCGCCATTGGAGGATGCTTGAATGGAAATTACTGATATCCGCATTAGGAAGGTAGACACTGAGGGAAAGCTGAAGGCTTATGTGACGGTAACTTTTGATGACTGTTTTGTGGTACATAATGTCAAAATCATCGAAGGGGACAACGGAGCGTTCATCGCGATGCCCAGTCGGAAGACAAAAAACGGAGAATATAAGGATGTTGCCCATCCAATCAATACCGATTTCCGGAACATGCTTCAGGATCGCATAATCGAGTCCTTTGAGAATATGGGACCCGATGACGGTATGGATGAGATGGAGTAAATACGAATTTTTGGACGTCGGCAAGC
>QKAI01000312.1 GCA_003246505.1 Spirochaetaceae bacterium
GGAAGCGGGCCGGGTCAGCTTAACCGGCGAAGGAACGGTTTCCGCCGCCCCGGACAGGGCCTCCTTCACTTTGACGTTCCGGGAAACGGCCCCTACGACCCGTGAAGCGGGCCAGGCGGTCAACGCCCTCACCGACCGGGCTCTGACGGTTCTCTCTTCCCATGATATTCCCGGTGAGAATATCCGCACCACGGGCATTAATTTCTACAGGAAAACGCGCTGGAACGAGGGGGAGGAGATCCTCCTGGGCCAGGAAGCGGTTCAGACTTTGAACATCACCGTGGATCTGGACGATAAGGCCTCCAACCTGAACGAAATCATCGATGAACTTACGGGCATAGACGACCTGGGCATGGGGAATCTCCAGATGACCCTTTCCGCCCAGAGCCCCTACCGGCAGGAAGCCCGGGAAGCGGCCTACGCCGATGCTCTGAACAGGGCCCGCCATTACGCGGAACTGGCCGGCAGAAAACTGGGCCCCCTGCTCGAGCTGAGAGAATCCGGCGCGTCGGGAAGCTTCGAAGGTTCCCTGAAATACGCCATGGCCCCCCAGGCGGAGAGTTCCCTCCAGGTGCAGACCGGTTCCTATGACATAACCGTTGTCATAGAAGCGGTATTCGCGCTAGAATAGGCCATGGAAATACTAAAGGATATTCATTTTACCAGCTTCGATTCCCGTCTTGTCCTGGCCGCCTCCGGGGAGATCGCCGCCGCGGAGGGGGACCTCTTCGTCGCCGATACCCACACGGAACGGTTCCTCTCCCCGTCACAGAGGGAGAGGGCGGTTATTCTGCCCTCCGGGGAATCGGAGAAAACCTTTGCTTCCATAGAAAAAATCCTCGCCCGGGCGGTGGAGCTCAGACTGGACCGGAGCTCCCTCTTCGTGGGCATGGGCGGGGGAGTCATCTGCGATATGACCGCCTTCGCCGCTTCCCTGTATATGAGGGGATGCCGGGTCGAATTGATTCCCACCACCCTCCTTTCCATGGTCGACGCGGCGGTGGGAGGCAAGACCGGGGTGGATTACGGTAATTACAAAAACATGATCGGCACCTTCTATCCGGCCCGACAAGTCTGGCTCTGCCCCGATTACCTGGAGACCCTTCCCGAAAGGGAGTATCTCTGCGGCCTGGCGGAGGTTATCAAAACCGCCATCCTGGGGGAGGACGGTCTATGGTCTCTTCTGGAAGAGAACCGGCAGGGCATCCTGAAGAGGGAGCCCGGACTGGTCAGGGAAATGATCGTCCGATGCGTCCTTTACAAGGCCGCCGTCGTGGAGGAGGATCTTAAGGAAGGGGGCGTCCGGGCCAGCCTGAATCTGGGCCATACCTTCGGCCATGCCCTGGAATCGATTACCCGATTCTCCGGGGTCAGCCATGGGGAGGGGGTCGCCTGGGGGATTTCGAAGGCGGCCGACGCGGCAAGGAGAAGGGGCGACCTTTCGGAGCGGTCCTACAGGAGGATCATGGATCTGCTCTTAGCCTATGGTTACCGCCTCGCCTATGACTTCTCCGTGGAGGATCTCCTGGATGCCATGGGCCATGACAAGAAGATCCGGGACGGCCAGAAACGATTCATACTGCCCGCCGACGGGAATCGCCTGGAGGAGTCCCTGGTGAAGGAAGTGCTCCCGTGAAGGGGTTCCCTTTCCTGATAGTGGCCCTATTCGCCCTGGCGATGACGGGCTGCCTTAACACCGGTGAAAGCTCCCATTCCGAAGGGATCTCCCCTTCCTCAGGGGTAGAGCTTCCCCCCGCCCCAACGGGTGCGAGTGGCGGACCGGCCCCGGAAATCGTCGGGGAGGAGATCAAAGAGCTCCCCTTCGAGGAGGCGGGAATCGGTTTTACCGGCCCGCCGAAGAAGGAGTACCTGGCCTTTTACACCCCCGGGGAGATGGCCCCCCATATCGGGCAGAAGGATCTGTTCCGTGAGATTGATTTCACCCGGGAGATGGTGCTGGCCTGTTTTATGGGTGAGCAGAGCTCCGGGGGCTACATGT
Organism: Spirochaetaceae bacterium; assembly: GCA_003246505.1. Classification (GTDB taxonomy): domain Bacteria; phylum Spirochaetota; class Spirochaetia; order DSM-2461; family DSM-2461; genus SZUA-368. The sequence continues at coordinate 2,000 of QKAI01000312.1, forward strand.
GCCGGATCACTTCCCTGGAAGAGGGGGACGAATCGATCACCGCCTATGTGGAATTGACCGAACCCGCCCCGGGGGATCTGGTCGCCCAGATGCTTACCAGTCCCTGGTCCGCGGTGGCCGTAAAAAGGTCGGAGAAGAAGATCCAGTGGATAGAGGTCAGGGCAGAGAGGTAACCAGCTCCACCTGCTCCCGGTACCATTCGGTAAGATCCTGAAAATCCTCCGGGGCGATGATGAGGGGGGACATCCCGATGACCTGGAGGTGGTCCAGGGGAAAGAGCTCCCCCCGGTAGTTCCAGACACCGGGACGGGGAATCCCCTCCCATGGCGCGATGGTATCCCCGCTCCCCAGTTTGGGGCCGTCCATGGACAGGCTATTGACTACCCCGTCGTTGTCGCACCATCGATCGTCTATCTGGATGAGGGAGTTCCTGTATCCCGTATAATGGCTGAGGAATTCGGCAAAGGGGATGAGGGGCAGGGAAATCAGGGGGTGAATCCTCATCTCCCCCCCCTCGTCGCGGTAGGTGATTCTCGTGCTCCAGGAAAAATAGTAAATGTCCGGCCGGGCTTTGACCCAGCGGTTCATCTCCCAGGCCCCCTCCGGGGAGAGGTCGAAATCGGCGAAATCCTTATTGGTCCAGTCCCACCGGATAACGGTCTGGCGGATCCTTTCCTCATAGTCGGCCAGGCTTTCGCCGGGGCCTTGTCTCGTCCAGGCCCAATGGTCCAGTTTCAAATCGTTATGGAGGGGGAAGTCCTCGTCCCAGCGGACCATGAATCCCAGGGCCAGCTCGGCCAGGAGTTCCCTCTGCCGGTAACTGGTCATCTCATAGGTCAAAGTAGAGCCGTCGTGGGGGGTGGAAATGGTGGTAATGGATTTTATCCATGTCCTCCCCCCCCTGAACAGGGGGCTGGTCTCATAGCCGGTGGCCCGAATCTCTTCAAGGGAGCCCTCTTCCAGAAGCTGGGCCACCATTCGGGCGGTCATGCCCCCCATGCTGTGGGAAATGATATGAATCTTCCGGAACTCACCGGTGACGGGGTCCTGTTCCCCCCATTCGGGAAAAATCCCCTCGTAGGTGGCTCCGAAACGGTCATGGCCGTATTTTTCCGAATGGGCCTTGCCGTAGTCCACCGTCCCACCCCTGAGATAGGCATAAAATTCGCAGCATCTGTCCCAGTTGCTGCTGACCGGCCCCACAGCCGCGGTCCGGACGTCGTATCCGGAGGCCCGGAGTTCCGATTCCAGATCCCTGCTGCCGCCCCAGTACCAGTAATCGGGAAAATTTTCTCTGCCATATCCGTTCAGCCCGTGAAGCAGTATGACCGGATTCCCATCGGAGAAGGAAGTCGCGCCGTAATCCACGGGTTTCCACTCCGGAGTGCGGCAGGATAAGAAAAGGAGAAGAGGCAAGGAAAGGGACACCCAAGAAAGGTAGCGTTTCATGGGAGTAACATAGCAAAGGGCGGGGGATTTTTCCATCTACCGATTGATAAAATCCCTAAATGACTATATTTTATAACCTCAGTTTCCCAAGGAGTAATGCGTGAGTAAAAACATAAACAGAAAACTATTGGCCCTTATTCTCCCCATGGGAGGAGGGGTTCTTTTCCTTATTCTATCCCTGCTCTTCATGCCCCTTTACTCCTGGAAAACCGGTATCGGTCTCATATCCGTGGCGGCCCGGTTGATTCTCATAGCCCTCTATGTTCTGGGTTACCTGCGTTTCAGGAGCAGTAAGAATCCCCCCACGGTCCGTTTTTACGATAACTGGCGCCTCTATACGGGTTACGCCATCATCCTCACCTACGTTTTTACCATTCTCCCCCAGGTGGTCGTGGAATTCTACCGTGTGGAGGGGGCGGGTGTTTTCTATACGGTCCTGACCGTTTTAACCTCCCTCTGGCCTGCGGCTTTCTGGATCCTGATGGGAAGGGACAGCTTCGCCCTGGCCTGGGGATATTCTGAGAAGGAACTGAGGGAGCGGAAAGAGATTAATAAGGATAAGAAGAAGAAAAAAGAGTGGCAGAAGCAGAAGAAAGGCCAGAGAAATTTCTGGGGCAATCTCTGGGCTGAGTGGGTGGAACCCCTCGTAGGAGCCGTCCTCTGGGTCCTGGTGATCAATCATTTTATCTTCCAGCTCTATCAGATACCCTCGGAATCCCTCTTCCCCACCTTTCAGATCGGGGACCGGGTCCTGGTGGAAAAGCTCCGCTATGCCCCCAACGTACCCCTGACTCGTTATAAACTTCCCCGGGTCATCAAGCCGAAAATCGGGGAAATCATCATTTTCACGAATCCCAAGATGGAGGATCCCGATTCGGAGTACTACTACAATTCCGTTTTCAGCCGGGTCTTCAAGACCTTCGTCTATATGATCACCCTTACCAATGTGGACATAGACCGCATGCCCGACGGTTCCCCCAAGGAGAGCATGCT
>QKAI01000211.1 GCA_003246505.1 Spirochaetaceae bacterium
GGCTATACCGACGGGAAGTTCTAGAATTTAAGAACAGCTCAAAAGTTATTCTCTACTTAACCTGGTCGTACCAAGTCCTGGCGGCTTCGGTTACTTCCTTTCCACCGCTAGCGTACCAGCGCTCCACGAATTCGTCGAAGGCGTCAATGGGAAGGTCTCCGATTATGATACGGGAGACATACTCAAAGTAGAGGGTATGACTCTGTATATCCGGATATCCCGTATAGATACTGGACGGAATTCCGTCGCCTGCTATCAGCTTCGTATACCGTTGCAGATCAATGAGATTCTTTTCACCCTGTTCAATCGCCCACTTTCTATCTTCATCAGCGCTCTGGGATAGAAGCTTGATCTGGAAATCCATGGAACCGATATCGTTCTGGGGCTCAAAAATCATAGCCTGCTGAGTAGCCTTGTCGTCGGGAAGGCGAAATTTCTTTCCGTCCACTACTTTATGTCGCATCCCTTCTACACCATAATAGATATCGTCCCAGTACTCCTCGTTCCCATAGCAGTTGAGAATAGTCATAACATCTTCCAACCTTTTCTCATTCTCCTGCTTCTTTACGGCGAAGAAGGGTCCGTTTAGCGCTTTGTGAGTATAAAATCCTTCATATCCAGGTGCGCTGAGCGCGGGAAGAACTACAAATTTCCCCTCAACCCCAGTAAGCTCTTTGATCGGTTCCAGGTTCTCATGAACATACTGAACCCAGTGGAAATAACTCCCCACCCGGTTAGACCTTATTTTACCTTCCCAGTCCTGTTTAGAATTAAGCATGGTTTCCGGATCCAAAAGACCTTCTTTGTACAGCCCATGTATGAAGAGTATGGCGTCTTTCATATTTTTTGTGACACCCGAGTAGGTAAGCTTGCCTTCGTATACGTCCCACTGGGGAAAACCTTCCATTATGGCGACACCGTACATGGCAAATAGATGATCCATCCAGCGGGCATTCTCTCTTCCTCCCGTTGGTATTTCATCTGCCAGTCCGTTACCATTAGGATCCTTATCCTTAAACGCGCGGAGTACCTCAACATACTCTTTTTGTGTAGTGGGAACATCCAGCCCCAGGGTATCGAGCCAATCCTTTCTGATTAATCCGCCCGTCCTGCCGTAGGAAACGAATGAAGGGGTCAGATAGAGTCCGTTATTTCCAGTGGGATCATAGACCCTCATTCTATTCCAAATACTTTCCGGCACCTTATTCCATAAAACGGGAGCCTTTTCAGGCAGATATTCGGATAATTCGAGAAGGGCGCCTTCACTAATCAGCCGTGTTTCCATGCCGTTTACAACCTGAAATAAATCGGGCATATTCCCGGACGCGATTCTTAGATTAAGCTGCTGCTCATAATTGGCACCACCATTCCATTCAACGTAAGGCTGGACAATACCCACTCCGAATAATTCCTTATACATCTCGTATACGGGGCTTCCCGCTTCTACAGCCAAAAATCCCGTATTGCCGGTCCAGACTTCTATATCGTCCGATTTACTGGCCACCTGGTCCTGCCCACCTTTCTTTTGGCAGGAACCTAGAGCCAACAGTAAGCATGAGAGCACAACGATGTACTTTTTCATAAACAACTCCTTTTTTGGTTTTCTATATCCATAAAGCCGAGCTTTACTAATATACATTCTCATATTCCTATTACCCCTTCACCGATCCCAACATTGCGCCCTTGACGAAATATTTCTGCAAAAAGGGATAGACAAGAAGTACGGGGAGAATAGCGAAAGTCACAATGGCGGATCTCAGCGTATCATCGTTATACTTGATGTCCCTCAGATCCGCCAGGGTAGGCAGCTGATTTCCGTCGGTCATAAGCTGTCGGATTTTCAACTGCAGTGGAAACAAATCAACGTTCTGCAGGAACATGATGGGGTGCAGGAACTGATTCCAAAGAACCACTCCGTAGAATAACCCCAGAGTTGCCAGAACTGCCCCAGAAGAGGGTAGCACAACTTGAAACAGAGTCCTGAAAGCGCCGCAACCGTCTATCGCGGCGGCTTCTTCCATTTCAACGGGAAACTGCATCATGAACGAGCGCATGATGGCTATGTTATAGGCATTGAGCAATTGAGGAAGAATTAATACCAGCAGATTGTCATAGAGCCCGATCCCTTTCAGAACTAGAAAATAGGGAACCACCGGAGCTTTGAAAATCATGGTCAGTACGATGAGGAACATGAGGATTTTCCCTATGGGAAATCTGGATTTTGCCAGCGGGTACGCGATGAGGGCCGTAAATAGAAGAGCCAGGAAGGTTCCCGCTACCGTCGTCAGGACTGAGATGAAGAAGGAATTCCATAAATCGCTGCGAGAAAGGATATAGGTCCATGAATCCAGAGTAAAATCTATGGGAAACAGAAACACTTCTCTTCTTTCCACGGGCAGCCTGGAACTGAATGATGTTGCGACGACGCTGAGAAGCGGAATCAGGGAAACACAGGCGACCGCCACAAGAATAAAGCTGTTGATAAAGGCAAATACTTTATCTTCACGTGATGAGATCATTACCAAAGCCCTCCATCGGATAATTTATTGGCAATCTTATTGAATGAAAGAACAAGGATGAAAGCGATAATGGACTGAAAGACACCTATGGCAGTAGTGTAGCTGTATTGGGCTCCCTGTATCCCCACGCGGAAGACATAGGTATCGAAGATATCCCCCGTCGAATAGGTCATGGGCGTCAGGAGGTTGTAAACTGCTTCAAAACCCAGATCGAGAAAACTCCCTACGTTGAGAAGGAACAGAGTCACTATGGTCGGCATTAACAGGGGCAGCTTGATCTTGAGAATAGTCCGCATTCTTCCTGCTCCGTCTATCATGGCAGATTCGAATATGGAAGGATTGATAGTCGACAGGGCTGCCATGTATACGACAGTCCCCCATCCGGTTTCTTTCCATATGGTAGACAGGACGAAAACTGTCCTGAAGTACTTGGATTTCTGCATAACCAGGATAGGATCTAGCCCGAGCAACGCTCTCACGT
>QKAI01000101.1 GCA_003246505.1 Spirochaetaceae bacterium
GGTGCTGCTGGACATCTACCGGAACAAGAAGGCGTCGGAAGTGCGGATTCCCGCGGCCTCCGATCTGTATAAAGAGGACATGACGCGCCGGATCGCCGATGCGAAGCAGCGGGGAGACGGGGCGGAAGTCAGTAAGCTGAAGACGGAACTCAAGGCCACCTACGCCCGCATGAAAGGGGAGGAAAAGGCGGAGAAGGTCCGGATTCTGGCGGAAGAAAAGGAAGCGGAAAGACTTTTCGAGATGGAAATGAATTCCCGGGAAGGAAACGCTTAATCACATCTGGTTATCGGCCCGGCGTCCATTCGGACAATTCCCGCCGGGTTGAAATATAGGAGTAATTTTATGAAGGTAGGAAAAAAGATTGCCATCGTAATGCTCGTGCTCGTTGCCGTAAGCTTCTCCACCTTTGCCAATGGCAAGGGCGACAGCGGTAAGGGGGGCAAACCCTACATCGCCGTTGTATCCAAGGGCGAACAGCATGACTTCTGGCAGCAGGTTAAGAAGGGCGCCATGGCCGCCGCCGAAAAGTACGGCGTGGACGTGACTTTCGAAGGACCTCCCAGCGAAAGCGATGTGCAGATTCAGGTGGAAATGCTGAACAACGCCATGGCCAAGGCTCCCGTAGCCATCGCCCTGGCCGCTCTGGACACCACCTCCGTCATGGATCAGCTGCAGGAGTGCAAGGACAAGGGCATCCCGGTAATCGGTTTTGACTCCGGCGTTCCCAACGCACCCGCCGGCGCTATCTATGCCAACGCTTCCACGGACAATTTCAACGCCGCCGGTCTGGCCGCCCAGAAAATGTTCGACGTCATCAAGGGCGATATCGAAAAGGCCACCGACGCCAACCCCGTCACCATCGTGGTTATGAACCAGGATGCGGCCGGAGAATCCCTCCTGAGCCGGGGCAAGGGTTTCCGCGACACCATGGTCGACCTGATCGTGAAGAACACCTCCCTGAGCGAAGGGGACATCAAGGTTATGGGTAACCCCGCCTATGTCGATCCCAAGAACCCCACCAAGGGCAAGAAAGTCATGATCGACATGGTCGTTCCCGCTTCCGCCGCCAACACCGACGCCATGGCTTCCGCCGCGGCCGTTCTGAACAAGGTGAAAGATGCCCATATCCTCGGTATTTTCTGCTCCAACGAAGCAACCGTCAAGGGCCTTCTGGCCGCTACCAACGACGGTGTCGACCTGCCCGCCAAATACAAGGGCCTGGTCGTACTCGGCTTTGACGCCGGCGCCGGACAGAAGAACGCCGTACGGAATCAGTACTTCCTCGGTTCCATCACCCAGGATCCCTACTCCATCGGTTACAAGGCTGTCGAGCTGGCTTTCCAGGCTTACAGCGGCAAATCCGTAGCCGACGTTGACACGGGGGCCAAGTTCTACAACAAGGGCAACATGGACGACGCGGACATTACCGGTCTGCTTTACGACTGATATCGTTATTCAGCCTGCTGAATAACAGGTTCATCGCAGTTTAACGAAGGGCCGCTCCCCAGGGGCGGCCCTTTTTTATCCGGCCAGGGAGAGGGCGCGGTCCAGGACCTTCTCTATCTCCCTTTCCCGTTCCATCGTCTCCCCGAGGAGCCTGAGCTTCTCCTCCTTTTCCAGCTCCCTGTCGGCGATCTTCTCCAGGCGTATGGCCGTGTCGTCGTAGAGCCGGGAGAGACTCTCCAGCTGCCGGTCCATCTCCGGGGAATCGAAGAGACCCTCCAGCTCCCGGAAGTAATCGGCGGTCATGTGCCGGGCTTCGGACCAGACCATGCCGTTCCACCAGTTCCCGTGGCTGCCCCCCAGATCCCTTTTGACTCAGTCGATCCAATTCTCCAGACCCCCGTAATTGATGCGGTATCCCTCGGAGGCGTGTTTCTCCGGGGTACGGTAGAGTTCCAGGGCATACTCCCAGGAACGGCGGACCGATGTCAGCAGATCGAGCCGATCCCCCCGGGGGGCATAGATGTTGAAATAGGCCCATCCCTCCCTTTCAAGGCACTCCTCCCAGGAACCGAAGGTCATGCGGGGCACCACGGTGGGTGCCTTCTCCCAGGGGCTGAGGAAGATGAATCCCTCCTCGTCGTAACCGGAGAGAAGCTGCGATTCCAGATATCCCAGGACGCAGACCCATCCCCGGTTCAGATAGTCCTTCAGATCTTCCTCCACTTTCATCCTTTCTTCCCGGGAGTGGGAGCGGTCGATCCGGTAGGCCCTTTGAAAATCCACACCCTGATCCCGGAGGAGGGAATGGAATCTTTCCCGGTTCCAGACATAGGGGCCGGAGGGGCAGAGATCCCTGTGGATATTGATCATGAAGCCGTAGCCGGAGAGCCCGTAGACCATGGCCGTGCTCAGATCGTTGTCAAAGTAGTCGGACGCCCCCTTGATGCATCCCATGTCCGTGGAATTGAGGGGGGGCTGTTTCAAATCGGCGATTTCCATAATGTTCAAAACCTCTCTGAATCGTGAATAGAAGCGTTTGAATTTCGCATCCATGGCGAAGAGTTCCGCCGGGGTGATGCCGAAATATCCGCGAAAGGCGGTTATGAAGTTCTCCTGGGAGCTGTAGCCGTAGTCCAGGGAGATATCCAGGGAGCGTTTTCCCGATAGTATCTCCTTCGCCGCCTCCGTAAGACGTCTCTTGCGAAGGTAGCCGCTGGGCGTGTCGCCGGTGACATGGTAGAACTTCTGCCGGAACCGGTTGGCCGAATAGCCCGATTTCCCGGCCAGGTCTTCCAGATGAAGGTCTTCCGTCAGGTTCTGCTCCATGTAGGCGATCATCTGCACGACGAGTTGAAGGTCGTTCATAACTGCTCCTTTCCCATTAATGATAGATCAAAGTGGCGGGGGATGTCCTTTGGAATTCTACTATACCACGAGTCGGGAGGGAGAGATTTTTTCCAGGGGATGATTTTGTTACTTTTTTTCTTGATTAATCGCTAGTATGATGCTAGTCTTATAACAGACTAACAATATAAGGAGGAACACACTGGAC
>QKAI01000043.1 GCA_003246505.1 Spirochaetaceae bacterium
GTTATGCCCCATCCCAGGTACCGCCAGATGAAATACATGAAAAGTCCGCTGGAGAATGAGCCGACCAGGGAGAAGAGGAACACGTAACTCGCCATGGTCCCGTTGATGATTCCCTGTCCCAGGACTTTGAGGAGGATCAGAAGAAAATAGGCCGCCCTAGGCAGGACGGACGTCTCCCCCTTAGCCCGGGGAATAAGGTCCAGGCAAAGGATGACCGGAATGTTGGCCAGCCCCAGCCTCATGAAGGGTATGGGCCGGGGAAAGAGATACTCCACGGTGGACAGGAAGAGGCTCAGGGCTCCCAGCATGGCTATGCGGTCAAACTGTTTTTCAGTAAAGATAGGCATCGGGCACCTCGCTTTTTTCATTGGCTCCCCTCGTGGAGATGATAACCTGGTTGGGGAGACAGGCGGCCCACTCACCGGCATGGGAAATACCGCCGGCCTGGACGCAAATCTCATCGGGACAGTCGGAATGGGTGAACCGGGCCTCCCCGTCCTTAATGTCGATGACAGACTCGCCCACAGGGCCCGACACGGTAAAAGTTTTGTCCTCCGAAAGGGGATAGAGGGCCGATCCGTCATGGGTTTCTACCATAAGATAGATGGTATCCCCTCCCCTGTTCCACCCGAAAAGGGTAAAGGCCGTAAAAACGGAGAGGGAGAAGATCAGGGCGATCCAGTCGAATATTTTCAGGGTGACGGGAAATTTCATAAATACCAACACAATCCTTTTAAATAGGGGGCTATAGGGCAATCCGGCAGGAATAATCCCGCCGAACCATCGGACCATTATTTATATCATAAAATGGACCGGAAAAAGTAGCCCCCGGAAAAAACATCCCCTGATATCCAGACGGAAATCCCGGGGAAAGTATCAGCCCCGGTGAAGAATCATCCGATCGGCCGATAGGTGTCAAAAATACAAGAAACATCGGGATCCCCGATGGAAATCCCGAATAAAACAGAATGCACCGCCCCCCCCGGGGGCGGTGCCCGACGCTAATCGAACGATCTATTAATTCTCAGCCGCCGCGTTGGCTCCGGCTATTTTGCCGAAGACATTGATATCGGCCAGAGCATTACCACCCAACCGGTTGGAACCGTGGATTCCCCCAGTGGTTTCACCCGCCGCATAGAGGCCGGGAATGATATTGCCATCCTGATCGAGGACCTGGGCTTTCTCGTTGATCCTGATACCGCCCATGGTGTGATGGACAGTCGGCTTTCGGCCCCCGGCGAAATAGGGGGGGGTATCCATTTTATATTGGAAGAGGGTTCTCCCGAACCCATCCGGCCCGCCGGTCTCGACGGCCCGGTTGAAGTCAGCCACGGCAGCCTTAAGATTGTCCGCGTCCACATTCATCTTCACGGCCAGCTCATCCAGAGTATCCGCCATGACAGCCCGGTTCTGATCGACCAGTTCCTGGATCGTTTCGTTGAAGTTATTCTTCGTATCCATGGTGGGGTAGTTGTGGGAGTCCAGAACAATCCACATAAAGGAATCCTCCTGTTCAAAGAGGGCCCTGGTCATGACGTCCCTCCTCTGCCCCTCATCAACGAAACGGTTTCCGCTTTTATTAATGAAGATCCGGTTCTCCACGGCCTGTTCGATGTTTCCGGAGAGGCTGCCCGTCACGGGATCGCCCATGGGAAGGAGCTGGATGTATTCGAGGCCGACCAGATCGGCTCCCACCTTCTCAGCCAGTCCCAGCCCGTCTCCGGTGGCGCCGGGATGGTTGGTCGTTCCGATATTGACCAGGGAGGGCCAGAATTTGTTGTATTTCTCTCTGAGATCGACGTTAGCACCGAAACCACCCGTGGCGACGATGACCGCCTTATGCCCCTGAGCGACGATGGTGCCATTCTGTCCCTGACCCTTTACGACGCTTGCCCTGCCCTCTTCGAGATAGATATCCGTCACTTTGGTATCGGTGATCACAGTAATGCCGTCATGGGCATTAATATAATTCATGTAGGTCTCGATATAACCGGTTCCGAGGGGCTTAACAGGCTTGTGCGCCCGGGGCCAGAGACCGCCCAGAACGGTAAAAACATGATCCTGAAACTCCATTCCCAGACTCTCCAGCCACTGCAGGGTGGGATAGGCATTCTCCACCAGAGTCCTGACCAGAACGGGATTCCCGAGATTGTCCCCTCCCTTGAGGGTCTGCTCAAAATGCTTTTCCGTGGAGTCCTCAATGCCCTGGGGTATCTGACGGGAGGGATCGGCCGCATTAAAGGCGGATCCGGAGATGATCGTATTGCCGCCGACCTGGGGCATTTTTTCCAGAACGATGACGCTGGCCCCATTCTGATTGGCAGAGACAGCGGCGGCGAGACCCGCTCCGCCAGCGCCGATAATGACTACATCCGCATTCAAAACCTGGGTGGCGGCTGTAACCGCATCGGCTTCGGCTTTTTTCTTACCTGCGGAGAGAGCCTTGATATCGGCACCGGCCGCTTCCAGGGCCTTTGTGACGGCGCCTAAAATCGCCTTGCTCGAATAGGTAGCCCCGGAAACGGTATCCACATCAAGGGATTGTGTTTCCATGATTTTTTTGGGGATTCTATCAAATGCCGCATCGGAAACACCGGGAGTCTCATGATTTTCAAGTACGGTGATTTTGGTGATTTTCTTCTTGTCCACCGTTACTTCAAGAACCACATCCTCTCCGTGAATCCCGGGAGCGCCTCCCTTATATGTGCCGGGGGTAAATTTGCTTCCACAGCTGAAGAATGTTAACAGTACAACCAGTGCAGCAGCCATGATTGAAATTTTTCTCATTATCTCTCTCCTTATTTACAGATAATTTTTCGCCGAATCAATTCGACAGATATGGATAATATTTTATCGTTAAATAAATATCAATACCTACAGCAAAAAAAACATACTCTTTATCTCTAAGATTTCTCTATGTGACAGCATTCACTTCTATTGCATTCAAAGAAGAACTTAAAATTGCCATTTTCTTTCAATCCAGAG
>QKAI01000524.1 GCA_003246505.1 Spirochaetaceae bacterium
CTGGAACTCAAGCTGATCGCGGAGGGAGTGGAGTCCGCCGAGGAGATGGAGTACCTCCTGGCCCAGGGCTGCCATATCATCCAGGGATACTTCTATTCACGGCCGGTCCCCCCCCAGGAAGCGGAGGAGGAGTATCTTCGCGTCCAATATTGACAAGTCCCCCGATTTTCGGGACAATAGCCGGTCTACGGCCGATAAACGATGAAAACCCTCTACCTTCCCGAACTTGATACAATGGAAAAACCGGACAATCTTACCGATCTGTCCGCCCAGCTCGCCCAGAACAGACTTTACAATCTCAAAGAGAGGGAAGGATCCTTCAGCGCCTACGTCCTGCCCCCCAAAAAGCCCCTTCCCCTTCAGGTCCGGACCGCCTTCTTCGCCAATCGGATAGAGTGGGAGTGCGAGTGCGGCAGCGATTCCCCCTGTTCCCACTGGTGGATGGTGATTCTGAGGCTGAGGGAGGAGGGACGGCTCGGCGGTGAGGATTCGGGGAAGATCCTCCGGGAGAAGCTGGAGGAGAAAAAGGACGCCCCCGCCGGGGAGGGACTCTTCGAAGACCTCGCCCTCTTCTCCGGCATGGACCTCTTTTCCCTGGAGGAGGAGGATGGGAGCGACCGCTACGATCTTCTTTTCCAGCTCTACGAAGACACGGAGGATGATCTCCTCCTCATCAGGCCCGCCCTGCGGCACATCCTCGCCGATGGAAGGGAGGGCAACGTCCTCCCCTGGAAGCGGGAGAAACTGACCGATCCCCCCGGGGAGGACCGGGAGAAACTCCTTTACCGCATCACCTCCGGGGCGGAGAAGGGCCAGGGCATTCCCGCCAGGGAGATCATCCCCTACCTGGAGGAGCTGCCCCTCTGCTACGGCACCCGGGGCGCGGTGGTGGAGCCGGTCCGCTTCGACAACATGCTCATCACCTTCAGGCTGCACAGCTATCTCCCGGAGCGGGGCGTCATCTTCCAGCCCCGGTTCATTCTGCGCCGGGGCGAGACGGCCCTGACCCGCCCCCTGGAACGGAACCGCCTGGAGATCGCCGGCGGATCGGTGCTGCACCTTTCGGAGAACCGGAAAAATCTACTTTACTTCCCCGAGCAGAGGGAGAGCAGCTATTTCATAAAACTGCTCCTCTCCCGGTCCGGGGGATTCCTGGAGAAGGACCTGAAAGGGCTCCAGGCCATGGCGGGAAAACTGGGCATCACCTCCATCAGCCTGGATCTGACCCGCCTGTCCACGGAGATCCGGGAGGAGGAGCCCCGGCCCATCCTCAAGATACGCAACCGGTCGGACCGGACGGAGATCTTCTTCTTCTTCCGCTACGGGGACCAGGAGATCCCCTCCCAGATGCTGGACAACTACAAGACGGTCCAGACAGGGGAGAACATCATCGTCTACCGGCGGAACCGGAACAGGGAAAAGGAATTCCTTACCGCACTGACCAATATCCTGGAGGGGGAGCTCCAGTACGAGAGGGGATACTACTCGGGCTTCGTGGCGGGGGAGGAGTCGGAGGACCTGCGCCTGGGCATCGACATCCCCAGCTTCCTCTCCTTCTACGCATCGGAGCTTAAGGCGGCCGGGGCGGAGGTCCAGCTGGAGAACCGGCCCATCTCCCTGGGGGGGGAGATCAGCTTCAAAATCACGAAGGAGAGCGATCTCCTCAAGGTCAATACGGAAGTCACCATCGACGAGGAAACGGCGCAGCTGATGCTGGACGAGCACTACCGGGACCTGGGCCTGGTCCGGGCGGGGAACCACTACGTCATTCTTGACGGGGATTCCCTGGATCAGCTGGAGAAGCTGCGCCGCCAGGGCCTGACGAGCGAGGGGGACCTGGAAACGAGCCTCTCCAACATTCCCGTCCTGGAGACCCTCTCCCGGGCCACCGAGGGGGAGGAGGAGATCATCGAAAGCAACCTGACCACCCTCCGGAGCCTGGAAACGGTCAGCACCATAGAGGAGACCCCCCTCCCCTCCCGGTTCAAGGCCCAACTCCGCCACTACCAGGTCCACGGCTACAACTGGCTCAACTTCCTCCACAACTACGGCCTGAACGGCTGCCTCGCCGACGACATGGGCCTGGGAAAGACGGTCCAGACCCTGGCCTTTCTTCAGAACCTCAAGGAGAGGGGGGAGCTGGGGACGTCCCTGCTCGTCACCCCCGTGGTGACCCTGCCCAACTGGGAGGGGGAGCTGCAGAAATTCGCCCCCGATCTGGAGTACGTGCGCCACTCGGGCAGGGACCGGGCGGACCATGCGGACCACTACCGCCACGCGGACCTGATCATCGTGAGCTACCAGACCATCCGCTACGACATAGAGATGTTCCTGGACAGGGAGTACGACTACGTCATCCTGGACGAGGGCCACTACATCAAGAACGCCTCCTCCCAGACCTTCCGCTCCATCATCCGCCTCAAGAGCCGGCACCGGCTCTCCCTGACCGGCACCCCCATAGAGAACAACACCTCCGAGCTCTGGTCCCAGATGACCTTTCTGAACCCGGGGCTCCTGGGGACCATGCGGGAATTCCAGGAGCGCTTCGCCATGCCCATAGAGAAGCAGCACGACGAGGAGGCGGCCCTGCTCCTGCGAAAGACCGTGTTCCCCTTTATCCTCCGCCGCAAGAAGGAGGAGGTGGCCCCTGACCTGCCCCCCCGGGAGGAGATTCTCCACTACCTGGACATGGGAACCGAACAGGAGGAGGTCTACAACCGGCAGAAGGACTTCTACCGGGCCCTGGTGGACGGGCTCATCGAGCGGGAGGGGCTGCAGAAGGCCTCCATCGAAATCTTCTCCTATATCCTCAAGATGCGCCGCCTGGCCATCCACCCCCCCATGATGGGGGACGACTACAGCCACATCCCCTCCTGCAAAATGGACTCCCTGGTGAACCTTCTGGAAAAATTGACCCTGGAGGATCACAAGGTGCTCATCTTCTCCCAGTTCCTGGGCACCCTGGACTATCTGAGGCGGC
>QKAI01000079.1 GCA_003246505.1 Spirochaetaceae bacterium
GACCTGTTCCGGTTCTAGGCCCCCGGTTTTCTCCAGGGGCAGGAGCAGGCGCACCTTGCGGAGCACCCCGGTGAGATTCTCCGGGTCAGCGGTGCTGAAAAGGGTTCCCAGGGAGGTGAAGGGGACGAAGCGCCCCTCCTTGAGGACGGGAAGATTCACTTCGAAGGAGATTTTCTCCGGAACATCCAACACCACTTCCTCCCCGGTAATGTCCAGGCCGGCCCGGCGGAGCTTTTCCGCCAGGGCCTCTTCGTAGGCGGTCCGCTCCTCCAGGTTCTCCAGTTTCACGTGGAGGGGATTGTCCCCGCGGAAGTCCTTCTCCAGGACGGTCCGGTAGGAGAGGGGGTTCTCCGAATGGATGATCAGATTCTCCAGGGAGGGGGAGAGCTCCCTCACCCGTATCCGGAAATCCGCATCGGTCAGTCCGTACAGGTCCTTTCCCTCCAGCTCCCCCCTCTCCAGGGCCAGATAGAGGGCTTTCTTTACCAGGGCGGTGGACACGCGCACGTCCCGGTGCCAGTACACCGCCTTGTACATGAGATATTTGGAGAAGAGGATGTTTTCCACCCCCAGGGTGCCCTTGTCCGAAATGGCCAGACCCTCCCGGGTGGGAATGATCTGGGAGAGGACGAATTCCGTGTCCTGCATACCGTAGGGGACGCCGCAGAAAAAGGCGTCCCGGTTCAGGTAGTCCAGTTTGTCCGGATCCAGCACCCCGGAGAGGAGGCTGCGGTAGAAGGCGGGCTCCTCCCCGAATCCGCTTATGTCCATCTCCTCGTCCACGATGGCCGCGGTGAGGCGGGAGGAGTTCTCCCCGTCCCCGTCGATCAGCCGGGCCAGGGCCCCCTCCCCTATGACCCTGCCCGAGAGCTGCTCGTGATCGGTCAGGGGGAGTTCCTTGAGGGAGTGGGTGTAGGGGAAGTGCCCCAGGTCGTGGAGAAGGGCGGCGTTGAGGAAGGATTTGACCCCGGTGAGGGTCAGGGGCGGGGCGTCCCGGTGCTGGAGGATGAGGGTAATCATCCTTCGGGCCATATGATAGACGCCCAGGCTGTGGTTGTACCGGGTATGGGTGGCCCCCGGATAGACATGGACGGCGGGGCCCAGCTGGCGGATGCCGTTCAGCTTGGAGAACTCCCCCGTCTGGGTCAGACGGCGCAGGAAGGGGCTCAGGTAGATGTGGCCCCAGAGGGGATCCCTCACGGGATCGGTGAAATCGTTGTTCAGATAGTTGAGGATCCTTTCCTTGCTGCCCATGCGGTTCTCCTTACTGTAAGAGATCCTATCATATCATAGGTCATGATGCCTTTAAAAGGCGCCGGGGGAAATATCAAAAAATGTACCTTAATATTTGACATTGTCCCCCCGGTCGGTTTATTATAGATAAAAATCATGAATCATGATATATAATACGATTGCCCAGGCAATCCTTTTTTACTATAGGGAGAAGGGTCTATGAAAGCGAAAATGACAGTGAGCAGCAAGTACCGGATCGGCAGGATCGACAATCGGATCTACGGTTCCTTTATCGAGCATCTGGGAAGGGCCGTTTACGGCGGAATCTATGAACCGGGGCACGAAACCGCCGATGAGGACGGATTCCGGGGGGACGTCCTGGATCTGGTGAAGAAGCTGGACGTGCCCGTGGTGCGCTATCCCGGGGGGAATTTCGTCTCCTCCTACAACTGGGAGGATTCGGTGGGTCCCGTGGCGGACAGGCCCAAGAGGCTGGATCTGGCCTGGAAATCCACCGAGCCGAACGAAGTGGGGCTTCAGGAGTTCGCCCGCTGGGCGGACAAAGCGGAGACCGACCTAATGATGGCCATCAACCTGGGGACCCGGGGAGTGGAGGAGGCGAGCAATCTGGTGGAGTACTGCAACCAGCGCTCCGGCTCCTACTGGAGCGACCTGAGGAAGAAGCACGGGAAGGAGGAGCCCTACAACATCCGGCTCTGGTGCCTGGGCAACGAGATGGACGGGCCCTGGCAGGTGGGGCAGAAGACCCCCTACGAGTACGGCCGCCTGGCCAATGAAACGGCCAAGGCCCTCAAGCTCTTCGACAAGGATCTGGAGTTGGTCGTCTGCGGGAGCTCCTCCAATACGATGCCCACCTTTCCCGAGTGGGAGAGGGAAGTGCTGGATCTCTGCTACGAGAATGTGGACTACGTCTCCATGCACATCTACCTGAAGAACGACGAGAACGATCTGGAAAGGTTCCTGGCCGCCCCCACGGGGATGGACAGCTTCATCGAGACCGTCGTTCATACCTGCGACTTCATCAAGGCGAAGAAGCGTTCGAAGAAAACGGTCAATATCTCCTTTGACGAGTGGAACGTCTGGTTCCATTCCAATCAGCAGGACCAGGACATCTACAAAAATACCCCCTGGAAGGTGGGGCCGGCCCTTCTTGAGGACGTGTACACCTTCGAGGACGCCCTGGTGGTGGGGCTGATGCTCAACTCCCTCATCCGCCATTCGGACCGGGTGAAGATCGCCTGCCTGGCCCAGCTGGTCAACGTCATCGCTCCCATCATGACCGATAACGGGGGCACCGCCTGGTGCCAGACCATCTACTATCCCTACTACTATGCCTCCCATTACGGGCGGGGTACGGCGCTTCAGCTTGTGATCGACAGCCCGACCTATGAGAATGACAAGTATGGCACCGTTCCCTACCTGGACGCCACGGCGGTCCACAACGAGGAGAAGGGGGAACTGGCCCTGTTCGTCGTAAACAGGAACAGCGGGGAATCCCTCTCCCTGGCGGCGGAGGTTTCCGGTTTCTCCGGTTACGCCGTCAAGAAGCAGATGGTTATGGTCCACCGGGACAATAAGGCGGTGAACACCCGGGAGAATCCGGACAATGTGGTTCCCGCCGAGTCGGATGCCCTCTCCTTCGACGGGGCGGTTCTCTCCGGCGAAGTCCCTCCCCTGAGCTGGAATTTCATACTCCTGGGGAAATAGGATCTAACGGTAGCGGACGGCCCAGAGGGATTCGTTCTCCCCGGAAAGGCCCGTGAAGGCCAGCACGGGGTTGCCCGATTCGTCCTCCTGCTCAATCAGGACGCCGGTGAATTCCTCGCCGGAAAGGGTAAGGACCATACCGGCCCCTTTCCCGTCGTAGGACCAGGATCCGGAACGCTTCCCTTCGGGGCCTGTGATCCTGCCAAGGGCCCCGAAGCGGTACTCAACCCCGGAATGGATCTTCGGCCCTATGTCGGTGCCGTGATTCACCAGGTAATAGGTGCCGCCTATCTCCCTTCCCCTCAGCCCCAGGGCTCGCTTTTCCCCGCCTCCGAAGGCGAAGGGCGCCGCCGCCAGCCATCCGTCGGCGGTGCGGAAGAGCCGCCTGACCCGGGGCTCGTGGTATTCCGATCCGTCGTCGAAACGGACATGGTGGACCAGATAGATCTCCCCCGAATCTTCGATGAGAGCGGAGTTATGGCCCGGAGCCATGTAGGCGGTCAGGAGACTGGGTAAGTCGTAGTTCCCCATGAGCTTCACCCCGTAAGGGGCATGGAGGGTTTTGCCTCTGTCCAGGGATTCCCCCTTCCTGTCCCTGTAGGGCCCTTCGGGATTCGGGGAACGGAACAGGCGGATCTGGTATCCCCCGCTGCTCACGAGGCTTCCGTAGGAGACGAAGAGATAGTAATACCCCGTTTCCCCGTCGTAGATGACGTAGGGGCCTTCCACGGAGTTGTGGTAGCCCCCGGCCAGATGCTTCCCGAAATAGGGATCCACCCCGGCCGCTTCGTCCTCCCCGGGATGGATGGGGTAGCCCGTGCTCCTGTCTATCTCCAGAAGGAAGATGCCCCCGGACCAGGAGCCGTAGGACATCCAGAGCCGTCCCTCTTCGTCATAGAAGAGATTGGGGTCGATGGCGTTGGGCCAGAGCATGTTGTTGTAACTGCCCGGGGCGAAATAGCGCTCAGGGCCGGAGGGTCCGGCGAACTCCTCCACGTTGGTCCTGCCCATGTCGCGGCCGGTGAATCCGGAGTAGACGACGGTGTCCCCGAAGGCGTAGGGCCCCTCCGCCCTGTCGGCGAGGGCGAAGCAGATAGTGGATCTGATGTAGGAGGAGGTGGTGCAGAAGTACATCATGTACTTTCCCATGGAGGGATTGTAGATGACGTCGGGGGCCCATACGGAGTAGGTCCCCCTGTCGTTCTTTCCCACGAAATCAAAGGCCCTCATCTCCGTGAACAGGTCCGAGAAGAGGGGATTGAGCCGGGACACCCCCGAGGCGAAGCCCGTCCAGTGAAGGAGATCGTCGGACCGGGCGGCTTCCATATGGGATCCGAAGAGATAGTAGCGGCCTTCCGCTTTGATGATGGAGGGATCATGGACGGAGACACCCGCCGAGTAGTCTCTCCTTCCTATCCCCGGTTCTTCCCCGCCGGATATTCCGGAGGAACAGGAGAGTATGAGCAGTAGGGCAGGAATGATCATGCCATTAAGGAGTCTCTTCAGAGCGGCTGCCCTCCTTCCGGAATGGGATCCCCGAAGAGGGGCAGGCCCGTCCCGTCATCCCAGAAAATCCTCTGCATCCTCGTATGGCGGTTGATATCCTCCAGGGGATCCCCGGTGATCTCTTTATAGTTTCTGGCATGGTAGATAAGGATATCCGTCTCCCCGTCTTCGCTTTGTGTGAAACAGCTGTGCCCCGGGCCGTAAATCCCATTCTCCTCGCTGCTTTTAAAGACGGGAACCGGGCTTTTTGACCAGGAGGAGCGGCAGAGGAGATCCGATTCCACGGGGGCGGTCAGAAGACCCATGCAATAGTTGTGGTCCGTACCGCTGGCGGAGTAGGTGAGATACACCGTTCCCTTCCGTGTCAGGACGGCGGGCCCTTCGTTGACGGAGAAGAGCCGGGTTTCCCAGTCATATTCCGGCTCGCTCAGAAGGACCGGCTCCCCCTTCAGGGTCCAGGGGGCGGCCATCTCCCCTATATAGAGATTGCTGACCTCGGGCCGGGATAGGGGCTTCTGCGCCCAGACGAGATAGCGCCTGCCCCCCAGCTCGAAGGTGGTGGCGTCCAGGGTGAAGGTTGTGTCCCCGGTGGAGATGGATCCCTTCCCGGTCCACTCCCCCTCCAGGGGATTGGGGGAGGGGTTTTCCAGGACGTATTTGCGGATATTCCAGACATCCTCCGAATCACCCCCGGCGAAATAGATATACCACTTACCCTTTATGAAATGAATCTCCGGCGCCCAGATATGGCAGCCCAGCTCGCCCCGGTCCCTTTTTCTCCAGAGGATTTTCGGTTCCTCCCCGGCCAGACCGGCCAGGGTGGGGCTGCGGCGCAGCTCGATGGCGTCATAGGAGGGAAGGGTGGCCGTGAAATAATAAAAGCCGTCCCCGTGCCTGTAAACCCAGGGATCAGCCCTGTGGAGAATAAAGGGGTTGGGAATACCCCCTATTCTGTGATCTCTCAACTCTTTCATATTCCGCTTATACTACTTTTTCACCCAGAAGATAAAGAGCCCCAGATCCTCGTCGGAGTTATTTTCCAGGCCGTGGCTCTGATTCAGCCCCGTAATGAGAACGTCCCCTTTCCTTACGGCGCTTTCGCAGCCGTCGAGGGTGAAACACCCGGCGCCCTTGAGTATGACATAGACCTCTTCCCTTTCGATACTATGGCTGTGGTAGCCGATCGACGTGCCCGGGGGCAGGACCGTATGGCAGATATAGCTGAGATTCGTTTCAAAATGTTCCCTTTCGTAAAGGACCAGATCCTCCAGAAGGCCGGTCCCTCCGTGGATAGAACGGGATTTGTGCTTTTCCGAATAGAAATTTTTAATAGACATGATACGGTTCTCTCCCTGAAAACGTTGCCCCTCGGTTTTTATAATATAGACGCGGACCTTTGAAAAAACAGTGTTCCCTGTGATATAATCGGATTTATCCGACGAGGGGGCCTCCATGAATCTTTTCACCTGTTTTCCCGAAGGGAAATTCAAAGTTCTCACCCTGAGCTATGACGACGGCAAGGAGGCGGACAGGAGACTGGTCGGCCTTCTTAACCGCTACGGCATACGGGGAACCTTCCATTTGAATTCGGGGCTTTTCGACACGCCGGGGAGAATCCCCCGGGAGGAGATCGCCCCCCTCTACCGGGGCCATGAGATATCCGCCCATACCCTGACACACCCCACCATCGCCCGTTCCCCCCGGGAGGAACTGGTCCGGCAGGTCATGGAGGACCGGAGGAACCTGGAGGCGATCGCCGGCTATCCCGTGAGGGGGCTCTCCTATCCCAACGGTTCCTACAACCGACGGATCATAGAGGCCCTGCCCGGAATGGGGATCGAATACGCCCGTACCGTGAACAGCACGGGCACCTTCGCCCTGCCCGAAAATTTCCTGGAGTGGGATCCCACCTGCCACCACAACCACAATCTCCTGGAGAGGACGGAGGAGTTCCTAGCCCTTACCAAGAAGCAGTACCTCTTTATGATGTATGTCTGGGGGCACAGCTACGAGTTCGACAACGACGGCAACTGGGACATGATAGAGTCCTTCTGCCGCCTGGCGGGAAGAAGGGACGATATCTGGTACGCCACCAACCAGGAGATTGTGGATTATTTCCGGGTCCTGGACAATCTTAAGTTCAGCGCCGATTGTTCCTTCGTCTACAATCCCTCCGCCCGGGACGCCTGGCTGGCGCGGGGGGACGAGGTCATCCCCGTTCCCGGGGGGGAGCAGGTTTCCCTCATCTGACCGGGGTATTCGCTTTTTCCCTTGCCCTGGCTTACAATAGGAGAAGGGGAGGACCCCATGAGGAAAACGAAGATCATCTGCACCATCGGCCCGGCGACCGATGAGGACGGGGCTATAGGCATGCTGATCGAACTGGGCATGAACGCGGCCCGGCTCAACTTCAGCCACGGAACCCACGACTCCCACAGGGAAACCATCCGGCGGCTCAAAAAGGCCCGGGAATCCCGGGGCGTCCCCCTGGGGATCATTCTGGATACGAAGGGGCCGGAGGTGCGCACCTCCGATCTGCCCGCGGAGGGGATTCCCGTGGAGAGGGGGGACGAGATCGTCCTGGCTCCCGAGGCCCATGCGGCGCAGGGGGAAATCCCGGTCAACTACGCCGGCCTTCCCTCCGATCTCTCCCCGGGCGATGCGGTTCTCATCGACGACGGCAATCTGGCCCTGACCGTGCTCGCCGTGGAGGGGGCGCGCATACGCTGCCGGGTGGAGAACCGGGGTCTCATCGAATCCCGCAAGGGCATCAACGTCCCCGGGGTCAGCCTGACCATGCCCATCCTCTCCGAAAGGGACCGGTCGGATATCCTCTTCGGCATAGGGGAGGGGGTGGACTATATCGCCGCCTCCTTCGTACGGAACGGGGAGGACGTGCGCACCATCCGGGAGCTGCTGGACCGCAACGGGGGCGAGGAGATCCGCATCATCTCCAAGATAGAAAACCGGGAGGGGGTGGATAACATCGACGCCATCCTCGCCCTCTCCGACGGGGTCATGGTGGCCCGGGGCGACCTGGGGGTGGAGGTGAGCTACGAGGACGTCCCCTTCATCCAGAAGGAGATCATCCGCAAATCCCGGGACGCGGGAAAGCCGGTCATCATCGCCACGCAGATGC
Organism: Spirochaetaceae bacterium; assembly: GCA_003246505.1. Lineage (GTDB taxonomy): Bacteria > Spirochaetota > Spirochaetia > DSM-2461 > DSM-2461 > SZUA-368. The sequence continues at coordinate 7,607 of QKAI01000079.1, forward strand.
TCGAATCCATGATACACAACCCCCGGCCCACCCGGGCGGAGGTAAGCGACATCGCCAACGCCATTTACGAATCGGCCAGCGCGGTCATGCTCTCCGGGGAGACGGCCAAGGGGAAATACCCCTTCGAATGCCTGAACGTGATGCGCCGCACCGTGGAAGCTTCGGAGGAGAAGATCGATTACCGGCTGCGCTTCTTCGCCACCCGGGAGGAACACGCCGGGGATATCACCCAGGCGGTCACCGTGGCGGCGGTCACCACCGCCTACAATCTGGACGCGAACGGCCTCCTGGTGCTGACCAGATCGGGGCGGACCGCCTCCTCCCTCTCCCGCCTGCGCCCCTCCATCCCCATCATCACCCTGACCCCCAGCGGGAAGGCCCTCCATCTCCTCTCCCTGATCTGGGGTGTGACGCCCCTCCTTCTGGAAATGAAGGAGAACTTCGAAGAGCTGATCGCCGGGGCGATTGACAGGGCCCGGACGGGGGGGCTCGTGGGGGAGGGGGACATAACGGTCATCGTGGCCGGGGTGCCCGTGGGGCTGACCGGCTATACCAACTCCCTGCGTATCGAAAAGGTGGGGAAATAGGGAAAACCTGATTTTCGTTTCCCCGGAAAAATGATACTATGATTCCGGGATTTCCCGAAGGCTGTCGGAGGACCAAATGGAAAGCAGAACCAGAAAGTCGGTGGAAGGGGAGATAAGCGACGCCGTCGTCAGCTTTGAAAAGGAGTTCATGGGCAGGGGGCCCCTGGAGATCAAGACCTACCTTATGGACGATCTGGTCATCGTCAGGCTCAAGGATGTCCTGACCCCGGCGGAGAAGCAGCTGGCCGATTCCCAGGATCCCCACGACGGCCGGGTCATCATAAAGCGCATGCGCCATGCCCTGCTCGAGAAGGGGAGGCCCCTTCTGGAAGCGGTCATAAACGACATCCTGGGAAAACGGGTCATCAGCCTCCATACGGATCTGAGCACCAAGACCGGCGAGAAGATAGTTATTTTTACACTCGATTCGCCGCCGGAACTGGTTTAGGGGGATGAAGTTCGGGGCCGTGAGCAGGTTTCCCGATCTTTATTGTATTTCCGTATTGACTTTAATTTTATTTTTCTTAAAATGATTAAGGCGTCATCGGGAAAGGGAGTGCCTTTCGGCAGGCCCGGAACAGGGTTTCGTTTTCATATAACAATTGGGTTACTTTTCCGTTGTAGACGGATGAAATAAAGTCAGGGGTTCATGTGCTTTTTTTCCGCATATGAACTTTTTTTATAAGCAAAAGGAGTTATTAATGTCCATTCAATCGAAGCATGCGAAACTGAATGCCTGGGTCAAGGAAATCGCCGAGATGACCCAGCCCGAGAAAGTCGTTCTGTGCAACGGAAGCCAGGCCGAATACGATGAGATGATCAAGATCTGCGTAGACGGGGGCCTCGCCATTCCCCTCAACGAAAAGAAAAGACCCGGCTCTGTTCTTTTCTCTTCCGATCCTTCCGACGTCGCCCGCGTGGAGAACCGCACCTACATCGCTTCCAAGACCAAGGAAGCCGCCGGCCCCACCAACAACTGGATCGACCCCGTCGAACTGAAGAATACCCTCAAGGGTCTTTACAGGGGCTGCATGAAGGGACGCACCATGTACGTCATTCCCTTCTCCATGGGTCCCGTCGGTTCCAACATCGCCAAGATCGGAATTGAGATCACCGACTCAGAATACGTCGTGGCCAACATGCACATCATGACCCGCGTCGGTGACAAGGTTATGGACGTGCTCGGTTCCGACGGCGAATATATCGAATGCCTCCACTCCGTGGGCAAGCCCCTTGCCAAGGGCGAGACCGACGGGGGTAAATGGCCCTGCGCTCCCATCGAGCAGAAATATATCTCCCACTTCCCCGAAACCAGACAGATCTGGTCCTACGGTTCCGGCTACGGCGGAAACGCCCTGCTCGGCAAGAAGTGTCTGGCCCTGAGAATCGCCAGCGCCGTGGCCCACGACGAGGGATGGCTGGCCGAGCATATGCTCATCCTCAAGATCACCAGCCCCGCCGGGGTTGTGAAGAACGTGGCCGCCGCTTTCCCCTCCGCCTGTGGAAAGACCAACCTGGCCATGCTCATCCCCACCATCCCCGGCTGGAAGGTGGAGACCATCGGTGACGACATCGCCTGGATGAAGTACGGCGAAGACGGCAGGCTCTACGCCATAAACCCGGAAGCGGGCTTCTTCGGCGTGGCTCCCGGTACCTCCGACGACTCCAACCCCAGCGCCATGAGATCCATCGAGAAGAACACCATCTTCACCAACGTCGGCCTCACCGAGGACAAGGACATCTGGTGGGAAGGCATCGGATACGACGCCCCCGGCAAGCTGATCGACTGGAAGGGCAACGAGTGGGTACAGGACAAGGGAAACAAGGAGCAGGCTCCCGCCGCCCATCCCAACGCCCGGTTCACCGCTCCCGCCAAACAGTGCCCCGTCATCGCCCCCGAGTGGGAAGATCCCAAGGGCGTTGCCATTGACGCCATCCTCTTCGGCGGCCGCCGCCCCAGCACCATCCCCCTGGTTCACCAGGCCAAGAGCTGGAACCACGGCGTTTTCATGGGATCCATCGTGGGTTCGGAAATCACCGCTGCCGCCCTGGACCTCAAGGCCGGTACCATCCGCCGGGATCCCTTCGCCATGCTGCCCTTCTGCGGTTACAACATGGGAGACTACTTCAAGCACTGGATCGAAGTGGGCAAGAAATCCACCGAGGACAAGCTCCCCAAGATTTTCTTCGTCAACTGGTTCCGCAAGACCGCCGAAGGCAAGTGGCTCTGGCCCGGTTACGGCGATAACAGCCGCGTCCTGAAGTGGGTATTCCAGCAGTGCGAGGGCACCGGCGATTTCGTCGAGACCCCCATCGGAAAGATGCCCACCGTCGAAGCCATCGACAGGCCGGAAGGGGTATCCGCCGAGGACATGAAGGAACTTCTCTCCGTGGACAAGGCCGGCTGGCTGAAGGAGCTCGCCGACGTACGGGACAATCACTATCCCAAGTTCGGTGACAAGCTGCCCAAGGAGCTCATGGATTTCCTCAACAGCGTCGAAAAGGCTCTCCAGGCATAATCCTGGTCCTATTCGCAGAAAAGGGCTCCTTCGGGGGCCCTTTTTTATTGCCATACTCCCTTCCTGTCTGTACTATGGAAACCGTATGGCATATCAGTTTACGGTCAACCGGAGAGTGTACGTTTTCGATACCCTGAAGGAGCTCATGGCTAAGGCCACACCGGAACGGTCCGGGGACATTCTGGCCGGGGTGGCCGCTTCCTCCGCCGAGGAGAGGGCGGCGGCCCAGTTCTGCCTGGCCGACGTCCCCCTGAAGCGCTTCCTGGCGGAGGAGATCATCCCCTATGAGGAGGACGAGGTAACCCGGCTCATCATGGACAGGCGGGACGGGGATGCCCTGGGGGAGATCGGGCACCTGACCGTGGGGGAATTCCGGGAGTGGCTCCTGGCCGCCGACGGGGAGGCGATGAAAAGGATCGCCCCGGGGCTGATCCCGGAGATGGCCGCCGCCGTTTCCAAGATCATGAAAAAC
>QKAI01000378.1 GCA_003246505.1 Spirochaetaceae bacterium
GTTGAGCCTGTGGCGGAGGGGTTCGTCCCTCCGATCGCTCCTCCTCCCGAAAGGCCTGCCCCGGATTTCCTACCCGCGAGGGTCTGGCCGGACAAGGGCGGTTGGGCCTGGGGCTGGGTCGATTCAGGCACTTCCGCAGCGGGGGGAGCCTCAGTCGGGGACTGGGGCTGCGCCGTCTGGGGCACCACGGCTCCCGCCGTCAAGAGAACGGTCCGGATCTCCTCTCCCCTGTCCACGTTCTGGAAACTCAGGTCATAGGGAGTTTTCCCCTCCCCGTTGGCGCTGTTGACGAATATCCCCGCCGTCAGAAGAAGGCGGACCGTATCGGGGGTGCCCTTCTGGGCCGCGAAATGGAGGGCCGTATTGCCCTTTCCGTCGGTGGCATAGACATCGGCTCCGGACAGGAGCAGGGACCGGAGGATTTCCAGATTCCCCATCTCCGATGCCAGGAGAAGGGCGGTTCGGCCGTTCCTATTGCGCATATCGGTCCGGGCGCCGTTTCTTAAGAGGAGTGAGACCGATTCCCCATCCCCTAGTATCACCGCCGCCATGAGGGGGGTCTGATTCTTGTTATCCACGGAATTGACTTCCTGTCCCATGAAAAGGAGATATTCCGTCATGGGGGAATGGCCCACCCCCGCATGGAGGAGGCTCTCCCCGGAGCCATTGCGGGCAGACCCGTCAAACCCCCTGTCAAAGAGCAGGGAGAGGACGTCCCTGTTGCCTGTCCGGGCGGCCTTGAAGGCTATGTCCCTGACCGGTCCGTCGGAGAGGGAGAACCCCGCTCCCCGGTCCTGCAGGAGGGAGAAAGTGCTGCTGAACCCTGCGGGGAGGGAAGCGCTTCTGTCCAGGGCCGTCAGCAGGGCGGTATACCCCCTATTATTGGCGGTCCCCACGTCTATCCCCCGGTCCAGGAGAAAGGACGCGGTGGAGGAATTATCCTGGGAGACGGCCGTGATCAGGGCGGTGTTCCCCCCGTTATCCCTGTCCCCCAACCGGGCGCCGTAGGAAAGGAGCGACTCGAGGGAGTTGTTCTTCCCCGCCGCCGCTCCGTGGAGAAAGGCCGTATAGCCCCGGTCGTCCCGGAGAGTGAGATCGGCCCCCTGGGCCATGAGATAATCGATAACGGGAACGTGTCCCCCGGCAGAGGCGTACATGAGCAGGGTCATTCCCTGGTTTTTTCTCTCATTCACATCGCCGCCGCCGGAGACAAAATCTTTCACCGCCTGGAGATCCCCGTCCCGGGCCCCCCGGACATCATCGCTGACGCAGCCCGCCGTAATAAGTCCTATGAGGAGCAGGGGTATTAATATCTTTTTCATCTTTTCCACCTTATCCCTTCATTATTAGGGGTTCGGAAGGGAAAAACAATCTTTTTTTCCTGGTTTTTCACCTTTCAATATATTATTTTTACTATATAAAAGAGAGGTTGACCATGAAATACAGTAGAATATTCCTTCTATTATTTATCCTTCCCTTCTTCTCCTGCACCGCCGAAGGCTCCACTCCAATGTCAGGTACACTCAAAGGGGGGCTCCGCTATCTTCCCGTGGAATCGGGAAGGGAGGCCCTGGAATACCGGGTCTACCGGGGTGATTATATCGTTTTTGATCTGGAGCCGGGCAGAAAGGCGGCCTTCACCCTTCCCAGTCAGAACACTGAATTCACCCTCCCCCGCCCGGAGGGGGAAACACCCTACATCAAGATGAAGGACAGCGGGACCTTTCCCTTCACCCTGGATGGCAAGCCGGGAGTCCTTAACGTGATAGAACTGACCGAGTCCCACTATACGGAGCTGGCTTCCCGGGACGCGGCGGACTTCATCGGCAATACATCCCCCCTGATCCTGGATGTGAGAACCGAGGGGGAGTACGCCCGGGGACACATTGCCGGGGCGGAATTGATTCCCGTGCAGATTCTGTCGGACAATCTGGACAGGCTCAAGGATTATAAGGACAGGGATATCCTGGTATACTGCGCCTCGGGCAACCGGAGCACCGTGGCCTCCCGCCTTCTCATTGACGCCGGTTTCCAGCGGGTTTATAATTTAAGATACGGAATAGGAGACTGGATCAACAAGGGTTTACCCGTGGAATGACAGGGGGTGCACGATGAAAGGCCGGCTGTCCCTTTTCGCGGCGCTGGCCTTACTCCTGCCGGCGCCCCTTTCCTTTCCCGACGAGGTTTACCTGGAACTGGATCAGATGCTCTGTCTGAAAATCGGGCTGGAGCATGACCTGGCACCCCGCTGGGGGGTCAAGGGTTCCCTGGGCCTTAAAAAAACGGGAATCCTCCGGTATTACGAGTTTCAATGGAACCGGGGCTGGCGGGTTCCCCTGATCCTTCCCGAAATCGGTCTCGAATTTATTTTTACTCCCCAAAAGGGATGAATTGCCCTATAATGGTGCCATGGAAACCACAGTAGCAGAAGAAGCGCTCCCCCTCTATCTGGAAGGGACCACCGGAAAGGCGGTCCTGATCATCCATGGCTACACGGGCATCACCGGGGATTTCTTTCCCCTGGCCCGCCGGCTGAACGGACTGGGCTATACGGTCTCCCTGCCCCGGCTGCCCGGGCACGGTACGAACCGGAAGGATTTCATGTCCACCGACGCCCGGGACTGGATCCTCCATGCGGAGGAGAGCTACCGGGACCTGCGCGGCCGCTATGAAGACGTATCCCTCATCGGCCTCTCCATGGGCGGTGTCATCGCCCTCATCCTCTCCGCGCGGTACCATCCCCGGCGGACCGTTCTCATGGCCCCAGCCATGGCTGTCCGCAACAAGCTCTTCTACCTGACCCCCCTCCTGGGCCGGTTCCTGGGGCCCATGAAGGCGGAGTGGGAGCCCGAACCGGATGCCACGGAGAGCATGAAATATCTGGGAGAACAGTACTGGAAGGTGGACATCCCCTCCCAGGCGGCCCAGCTGCGCCGGGTGCAGAAGATCGCCCAGAAGGAATTATCCCGGGTAGAGG
>QKAI01000136.1 GCA_003246505.1 Spirochaetaceae bacterium
AAGGGAAGAATGGGTTGCCGGGTCCAGGGATTCCCGGACAACTAAACCGTGAAAAACCGTGCCAGACCGTGGTTAAATAAATATTTTTTCACTTTTTTTAGGAATTCTTGTCCGAATTCGCAATTTCTCCCATAGGTATATAGTAGGGGCGGAAAAAACCAGCCTTACCGCCGGCCCGCCCCTCTAACAAGGAGAAAGAGAATGGACAGGGAAGAGAGAATAGGAAGCATCCAGTATTATTTGAAGGAGAATCCCTTCAGCACCGACGACAGTAACAGATACGCGGCCACGGTGAAAAGAAAGGAGGTCATGAGGCAGGACCAGATTGTCACCCTCATGACGCGCAAGAACACCACTATCTCCCGGGAGGAGATTATGCTTGTGCTGAGCCAGTACAGGCAGGGGGTGATCCAGCAGCTGCAGGCAGGCTATCCGGTGATTACCGATCTGTTCCAGGCTCAGGTGACGATCCGGGGCGGCTTTACCGACGGGAGTGATGAGTTCGACAGCCGGCGCCATTATGTGAACATGAGCCTGAGCCCCAATAATAACCTGAGGAAAGAGTTGAACCGGACCACCACCTTGCAGAAGATAAGCGATAAGGAGAAGAAAGTCCGCATCTTCCATCTTTACGACTATGCCACCCGCTCGGTCCGCAATGAGTTCCCCTTGGGGGGATTGGTCAATCTCAAGGGCAACGGCTTTCTTTCCGACGAAGGGGACCCGGTGATTTGTCTGTGTTCCCTTGGGTCGGACAGGAGCTTTCCCGTTAGCCGGATCTACAGCTCTTCCTCCCGGAATATCCTGTTCGGTCTGCCCGACGGCCTGGAGCCGGGGGGTTACCGGTTGAAACTTGTGATCGTTAATGGGCTAACCAGGAAGGAAGTGGAATATAAGGAAACGGTGACTATCGGATAGAAATCTCGCGTACTAGGTCCCCTCTTCGGTTTTCGCCGGAGGGGGGATTTTTTTTCCCTGCGCCGGGGAATGATGTTCCCTGCGCCGGGGGATGATGTTCCCTGCACCGGGGAATGATGTTCCCCGCACCGGGGAATGATGTTCCCCGCACCGGGGGATGATGCTCCCCGCACCGGGGAGCGGCGGTTTCCGCACCATCCTTCCCATCCTTACTTTTGCCGGGACCATGGAACGCCAACCCTCGGAACAGGTCATAAGACTATTGCGGGGTAAAAAACCATTAGAAAAGAATCATTATCTATTCAAGGATTGAACTTGGTGTTACTATTAGGATAGATTTTACCACTATGAATGAAAATGTAACAAGGAGAGAATATGCCCCAGATAATCAGAACTGAAGAGCTTAAACTCAACAGGAAAGACTCCCCCATTCCCGAGTACAGCTGGGACGCCTCGGATGAATTGGGCAAGTCTCTCAATCTGCAGGACTTCTGCTGTAATATCAGATCATTGGAACAGGGGAAGTACTCCTACCCCTATCATTTCCATCATAATGGGGAAGAGCTTTTTGTTATCCTCTCCGGAAAGGGAGAATTGAGAACCCCCGGAGGGATTCAGGAAATCGGGAATGGGAATATAGCTCTCTTTGAAAAGGGTGAAGCGGGAGCACACCAATTATATAATCCCCATAGGGAACCTCTCGTATATTTGGATTTGAGAACGTTGAATAAGGTCGATATCTGCGAATACCCCGATACGGGTAAAGTCAATATCCTACCCCGGCAGGATATTTTCTTCAGAGGGGATAGGGTCGCCTACTTTGAGGGGGAAGAGGATATAAAGGAGATCTGGGAGGATCTGCGCCGCAGACAGACCGAAACTGCGTAATCTCTATGAATCGGAGGGCTTTCAATTGGTGGGAGCGAAGGATTTTGGACCTTACACGGCTGCATTCTATGAAAAAAAGTTACATCCGATGAAAGGGGTTGCCACTTAAGGTTCTACGGATGCTCCCCGGCTTGATCGTTTTAACCCGGATTCTACTATCATTCTATTTCGCCAGATAGGGGACGGACTCTATCCTATCCTCCTGATCCTTGGCCAACTGCTTCCAGAATAACTTTCTTTTCTCCGGCCCGACTCTGATGATGATCTCTTTTTTAAACATGTCATGTACCCGGGCAGATGATTTCGCATTCTCAAACTGCCGTATCTCTTCTCTTCCGAAAAGCTTATCCATGTTTCTATCGCAATAGGAGGTGATTTCCTTCCTATATTGTTCCAAAAGGGTGCTGTAACCGTTGATGACAGTCTCCAGATAGAGAAGAACCGCATGGTCAAAATCTTCAATATCCTCCAGGATCTTTGCCAATTCCCTGAGCTTATCCAATGCTATCATGTAGTCACACTCATGAAGGAAACTCCGGGCGATCTTATCCATCATCATGATAACGGTTACATTGGATATGGAGAGCAATCCTTCCTTTGCCTCGGGCAGTGTGATTTCAAAGGGGGGGATGGCCTTAGTGGCTGCGATAACCAGTCCGGAAAGGGCTTCAAGCACCTGCTCGGACCAGCTGTGCCGTCCCAGAGCGTCGAACAGCTTATCAAGGGACGCCTGATATTGGGCTCTGTACATCTGCCTGGGCTCAATCACGACTTCGGCGAGACGAAGGTCCACCCCTTTGAATATGACGGGGCCCAAGTCCAGAAAGGCAAAACAACCCTCCGGGAAGGGAGGACGGGGCTGTTTCTCCAAGGTCTTTCTGTACCAGTAAACCACCTGATTCGTCGTAAGGATATGGCTTCGATTATGGGATATTTTATTCGCCCGCCCCTGCAGCCTTGCCGCCGTATTCACAACGGAACCGGAGAGATCCCCCGCAGCGGTTATAACCAGTACGGAGTACTTTTTTCCTCCGGCGACACCGGCGGATATGGTTAATCGGGGGAGTTTCAGTCCTGTACCGTCCCGTTTCTTAACTATTTCGGTGTCCTTGGTTATTTTTCTCTCCCCGAAATAATCCGCTATCATGATAACGGTATTAAGCACATCAT
>QKAI01000316.1 GCA_003246505.1 Spirochaetaceae bacterium
ACATTCCGGGGCGATACGGTCTATATTAGACCGCATGCAACAGAAGGAAACCGTTTACCGCAGGGACTACAGGACCCCGGATTTTCTGATTCCGGAGATCGACCTTTATTTTACCATAGAAGAGGACCATATCCTCGTTTCTTCCACCCTTACCGTCCGCTACCGGGGAACGGGACAGCCGGAGGATACCCCCCTGGTCCTGAACGGGGAGGACATGGCCCTCCTCTCGGTGGAAGCGGACGGGAAGACCCTTTCCGAAGGGGACTACTCCTGGGGAAAGGGCCTCCTTGTCCTGACCGGACTCTCCCGGGAGTGCCGGGTGACCACCCGGGTCAAAATCGATCCCTATAACAACACGGAGCTCATGGGCATCTATAAATCGGGGGGCATCCTCTGTTCCCAGTGCGAGGCGGAGGGCTTCCGGCGCATCACCCCCTTCCCGGACCATCCGGACATCCTGTCCCGTTACCGGGTCACCATGGAGGGACGGGAACCGGTTCTCCTCTCCAACGGCAATCCGGTGAAGGAGGAAGCCCGGGGGGACCGGCGCGTCGTCACCTGGGAGGATCCCTTTCCCAAGCCCAGCTATCTCTTCGCCTTCGTGGCGGGGGATCTGGGGCATATCTCGGACAGCTTCACCACCCGGTCGGGACGGAAGGTCGATCTGAGGATCTATACGGACCGGGGCAACGAGGGCCGGGCTTTCCACGCCATGGACTGCCTGAAGAAGTCCATGGCCTGGGACGAGGAGGCCTACGGCCGGGAGTACGATCTGGATCTATTCATGATCGTCGCCGTGGACGCCTTCAACTTCGGCGCCATGGAGAACAAGGGTCTGAACATATTCAACTCCTCCATGGTCCTGGCGGACCGGGAGATCACCACCGACGCCGCCCTGGACCGGATATCCGCCATCGTGGCCCACGAGTACTTCCACAACTGGACGGGAAACCGGATCACCTGCCGGGACTGGTTCCAGCTGACCCTCAAGGAGGGGCTGACCGTCTTCCGGGACCAGTCCTTCTCCGAGGACACCACCAGCTACGGGGTGAGCCGGGTGGAGCAGGCCATCTATCTGAAGCAGGTCCAGTTCCCCGAGGATTCGGGCCCGAACAGCCATCCCATCCGCCCCGAATCGTACCGGGAGATCGATAACTTCTACACCCCCACGGTCTACCGAAAGGGGGCGGCGGTCATCCGCATGATCCGCACCATGGCGGGAAAGGAGGCCTTCCGCCGGGGGACGGACGAGTACTTCCGCCGCCACGACGGACAGGCGGTCACCTGCGAGGACTTCCTGGCGGCCATGGAGGCGGGGACCGGACTGGACCTGGGCCGGTTTCGCCGCTGGTACAGCCAGGCGGGCACCCCCCGCCTGGTCGCCCGCAGCTCCTGGGACGGGAAGGGCACCCTGATTCTGACCCTGCGCCAGGAAACACCGCCCTCCGCCGACGGCAGCCCCAAGGAGCCCTTTTCCTTTCCCGTCGGTTCCGCCCTGTGGCACAGGGATGGTTCCCTGCTCAAGGAGGAGATCCTTATCATGGAGGAACGGGAGCAGACCTTTACCTTCCCCGGATTGGCAGAGAGGCCGATCCTCTCCCTCCTCCGGGATTTCAGCGCCCCGGTGATTCTGGATTACGACCAGAGCCGGGAGGACCGTCTTTTCCTCCTGGCCCGGGAGACCGACGCCTACAGCCGCTACGCCGCCTCCCGGGAACTCTTCCTGAGCGTACTGAGGGGGGAGGAGAGGGGGGATATTCCCATAGAACCCCTGACGGCCCTGCTGGAGAGCCCCGACCGGGAACTGACCGCCCTGATCCTCCGACTTCCCACCCTGGACGAAACGGCCGATCTTTTTGCGCCCCTGGATTTCGCCGCCGCCCGTGACCGGAGAGACCGCCTGGCCGCCGAACTGGGAAGGGCCCTGGCCTCCCGGATGCTGCCCCTCTATCGGTCCCTTCTGGGGGGGGAGTACGTCTACGACCGGATGGGGGTGGGGAACCGGGCCCTGAAAGGGGTTCTCCTGGACTATCTGGTCCGGGCGGACCGGAACCGCCTGTCCCTGGCGGAGGAGCTCTACCACGGGAGCGACAACATGACCGACGCCTCCCAGGCCCTGGCCGTCCTGTGCCGTTACGACGGGGAGGGGAAGACGCGGGCCCTGGCCCACTTCTACGACCGCTGGCAGGACCAGTTTCTGCCCCTGACCCAGTGGTTCGGCTACCAGTCCACCGCCGAGGGGGACGAGGCCTACGGGGATGTGCTGCGCCTGGAGAATCATGATAAATTCACCACCGCCAATCCCAATATGGTGCGGGCCCTCTACGGGGGCTTCGCCTCCAACCGGATTCAGTTCCACCACAGCACGGGCCGGGGCTATCGGCTCATCGCCCGGAAGGTGCGGGAGATGGACCGGATCAATACGGGGGTGGCCGCCGGCCTGGCCAAGGCCTTCTACCGCTACGCCCAGCTGGAGGGGGATCAGAAACGGCTTATGAAGGAGAGCCTGGAGTCTATCCTGGCCGGAGGCCCCTGTTCCGCGGGGGTCACCGAGGTGGTGGAGAATACCCTTCGGGGGTGAGGAGAAACACCGCCCCCAGGGGATTGTGGTCCGAGGGCTGATCCCGGAATATCCCCGCCTCAAGAACGGGAACCGCCCGGGACCGGGTCAATTCCGACGCCAGGGCGGGGGAGGCGAGCATATGGTCCAGCTGATTCGCCCGGTTCCGGAAGAGGTAGCTCGTCCCTTCGACCAGGCTGACCAGGGAGGCCCGCTTCTCCAGCCCGGCTATGACCGGGGAATCGGGATAGTCGTTAAAGTCCCCCAGGAGAAGGATGCGCCGGCTTTCCTCTCCCCTCTCCCGGATCCTTTCCTCCAGATAGGCCCCCTGGGCCTCCCTCTCCCCCTCCTGACCCTCCCCGGTGCGGGAGGACAGATGCACGTTGATGAGTTCCACC
>QKAI01000098.1 GCA_003246505.1 Spirochaetaceae bacterium
TTCCTTCGGTTTATCGATAATTAGGGATATGAAAATGATTAGTCCCGATAATCCGAAGAAAATCTACTGGGAGCTTTTTGTCCTTCTGCTGACAGTGCTCTGCACCTTCATTCTGCCCCTGGCGGTCATCTTCAGCTGGGAATCGGCGGGATGGCTCCTGATTTTCGACATCCTGGTGACCATATTTTTCACGGCGGACATCTTTCTGAATTTCCACACCGCCTACGAGGAGAGACGGAACATTGTCACCGACAGGAAACTCATCGCCGGACGGTACATAAAGGGGTGGTTCCTCTGGGACCTGGTGGCCACCATTCCCTTCGCCCTGATGTTCTCCGGGTTTTCCGGTCTTGTCCTCTCCCGGCTCTTCCGGCTCTTCCGCCTGACCCGCCTTTTCAAACTCTTTACCTCCAACCGCACCCTGCGCCGGATCAACGAGATCAATAACGCCATCAATCCCAGCGTCATACGCATGATCCTCATGGTATTCTGGATTGTCGTCGCCTCCCATCTGGTCTCCTGCGGCTGGATCGCCATCGGGGGCATCGAGGCGGGCCAGTCCCACGGGGACACCTATCTGCAGGCCTTCTACTGGACCATCACCACCCTGACCACTATCGGCTACGGGGATATCTCCCCGGATCTGCACAACCGGGCCCAGGTCATTTTCACCATTATCACCCAGCTCCTGGGCGCGGGCATGTACGGTTTCATCATAGGTAACATCTCCAACCTCCTGGCCAATATGGACGTGGCCAAGAGCGCCCACAAGGAGAAGGTGGAGCGGATCAACACCTTCCTCAAGTACAAGAACATCCCCGCCCCCCTCCAGCGGCGGGTGGGCAATTACTACGAGTACCTATGGGAGAGCCGGCGGGGATACAACGAATCGGCGGTCATTGCCGAACTGCCCCACTCCCTCAAGACCCAGATCACCATACAGATGAACAAGGAGCTGATCCAGAAGGTCCCCCTCTTCGAGCACGCCTCCGACTCCTTCCTCAAGGAGGTCATCCTGAATCTGGAACCGGTGATCTTCACCCCCGGGGACTACATCATGGAAGCGGGGGAAATGGGATACGAGATGTTCTTCATCTCCTCGGGGAGGGTGGAGGTCCTCTCCCCGGACGAAAGCCAGACCTGGGCCACCCTCACCGGGGGCGCCTTCATAGGGGAGATGGCCCTCCTCCTGAGCTCCCCCCGGACGGCCACGGTCAAGGCAGTGGAATACTGCGACCTCTACCGGCTCACCAAGGAGATGTTCGATTCCATCCTTACCCGGTATCCGGAGGTGGCCGCCGCCATGTCCAAAGAGGCGGAACGGCGGCGCAGGGAGAACGAAGCCAAGGGGAAGGCGGAAAAAAAGCGGCAGTCCGAAAAACCCCGGGAAGGGCAGGACCCCGCACCGGAGCCGGACCTGGAGGAGAGCCCCCTCATGGACAGCAAGCCCCTCCCCGCCATCGCCGAGGCGGAATTCACCCAGATAGAGGAGGAGAATATCATCAAGATGCGCTGGAAGGAGATCGCCGATATCAACTACTACCAGGTTCTCAAGAAATCCGCCCAAGGGGACAGGTGGACCTTTGCCGCCTCCCAGCTCTACTTAAATGAATTTGTGGACCTCCATCCCTTGCCGTCGGGAAGAAACCTCTATAAAATCAGGGCCGTGAACGAACACGGACCCGGTCCATGGAGCCGGGGATTCTACTTCTCCTTCGAAGAGGGAGCGGGGACGGAATAGGGGGAGACCGAGAAATGAATACTGTATGGCACTACCTTGCGGATGAGGAGTTACTGGCGCAATTAATATCCGGCCTGCCCGTCTGGGGTCTGCTCCTGGCGGCGGCGGCGGGGATCTTCCTCCTCTCCAAGGGGGCCGACCTCATGATTGACGGGGTGGTGGACCTGGCCGAAAGGACGGGCCTTCCCAAGGTGGTCATCGGGGCGACCATCGTCTCCCTGGGGACCACCATGCCCGAGGCCTTCGTCTCCGTACTGGCCGCCTTCCAGGGCGATCCCGGCCTGGCCCTGGGCAACGGGGTGGGTTCCATCATCGCCGACACGGTGCTGATCTTCGGCCTGACCGCCCTGATATCCCCGGTCCCCCTCAACAGGTATATCCTCAACCGCAACGGCTGGTGGCAGGTGGGTTCGGCCACCCTGCTGGCCCTCCTTTCTGCCCTGCTCCTCCTCCTGCCCGAGGGACGGAGGTTCATCGGACGCCCCATGGGAGTCGGCCTGCTGATCCTCCTGGGCGTGTACATGTATATGAATTTTCTCTGGTCCCGGGGCCATTCGGAGGAGGAGATGGGCACCGACACGGGGGAACACGAGTCGGGAGCCTCCCTGCCTGTCTGCTGGGCCATGATCCTGGGGGGAATCGTCATGGTTATCTCCGGCGCCCGGATTCTCATCCCCGCCGCTTCGGAGATAGCCCTGCGCCTGGGAGTGCCCCAGGACGTCATCGCCGCCACCATGGTCGCCTTCGGAACCTCCCTGCCCGAGCTGATGACCGCCATCACCGCCGTCCGCAAGGGCCACCCGGAAATCACCGTGGGTAATGTGGTCGGGGCGGATGTCCTGAACTGCCTCTTCGTCATCGGCGCCGCGGCGGCGGCCCGCCCCCTGAGCGTTCCGGTCAACTTCTATCTGATCCACTTCCCGGTCATGCTTCTGACCCTCTGGTCCTTCCGGGCCTTCGTTTCCGTCAACCGGGGCAAGACCTTTCCCCGCTGGCAGGGGCTGTGGCTGCTGGCGATCTATCTGGGCTACGTGATCTTCCAGTACACCGTGCTCAGCCGGGCCTAGGATTCGGTCCCCTTCTCCTCAAGAAAGATCTCCAGGTAATCCTGGAGATCCCGGGGCACCTTGGGTTCCATCTTCTTCATCTTCGATTTGATGCGCAGGACTTCCTTCTGCCTCCTATTCTGGAATTTCATCTCCAGCTCCGCAT
>QKAI01000093.1 GCA_003246505.1 Spirochaetaceae bacterium
AACCCCATACCCACCAGTCGATGGTCTTGACCCTTCCGGGAAGCTCTATGGGCTTCTGCTCCCAGGTACCATTGTTATCTTCCCCGGCTACGATTTCATACTGATTGTAACCCATCCGGTCATAGCGGGACCAGACGCCAAGCACGCCAAGCTCCTCGCGGTTTTCCGGATAAGCCCCGAAGAGATCCGTAGGCCAGGTATCCATGGCATAGGCCATCTTGGGAAAATTGGCAGGATCATCGATATTATCGGCGACCGGTCTGGTAGAGAACTTGCTTCCGAAGACTTTCCAGACAATGGGAGCCCCATCGTCGACGAATGTCGCAGAACCTTCTCCATCGAATGTATCGATTACAACCGACTCATATCTCAGTACAGATTCGTCTGCAAAGGTATAGCCTGTTGCCAGTATCATGAGGCAAAGTATAGCCGAAAACAGCCGATAGCGTCGTTTCATTCTGAACTCCTTCACTTATAAAAAAGAAAACACTACTCTCTTTACGTTGAATTATATTTCTCACGGGAGAGAGTGTCAAACGTTTTTTTTTAATTACTCTCCGGGAAAAGTTTTTTTTTCCTTTTCTAACTCTCTCTTTTTATATAGCGAATGGATGATCCGGGAATGTCTCCGGACAGCTCTTTAAGAAATAGGAAAAATGCCACAACGAAGAAAAGGATCCCCGTTATCAGACCCGGCAGGGGGTAATTGTAAGTGAAGAGTGCCGGAACGATACTATAGACCAGCACCGTACCGAGGGAAAGAAAAAACAAGAGGATTTTGTGTAACGGAACAGCTCCGTCCCAACGGACAAGGATAAGGGCGAGGAGTATGATCTGTCCCATATTGTCCAGGGGCAAGAGGAAAAGTTCGTAAAGGCCGTACCAGCTCTCCCTTATAAGGATCCGGTAGATGGAATCACACAGATAGAGGGCGCTGAGCATGAGGATGATTTCCCGAATCGGATAGGCCTGTCTGTCATTACCGCCTAAGAGGCGGAACAGGAAATAGAGAACGAGCCAGAGGGATACGATGAGACCGTTATAAAACCGGAAATCATAGAAGAACACCCCCATGAACGTTACATCGCCCAGGGTAAGCTGATTCGTGAAAAGCCAGGTGAAAAGGAGAGAGATGACATAGATGACGGCCCCCTTTCCCAGGGGAATCAGGAAATCTCTTTTTCTTATACCTTCATTCTGAAAAAAGGTATTCAGGAAGAAAAACCAGAGCGGAATGGATAGGAGAAGAAAAATTACCATAGATTGAAAATAGCCGATTTTTCGACTTTTAACAACCCTGTCCGGCAAGCCGGTTGGCTACGGCGATATACTCGTCCACGCTGATCCTCTCCGGTCTCGTCTCAAGCTTGATGCCCTCATCGACAAAGGCCTGGGACAGGATTTCCTTTCCCAGATGCTGGAATCGGGCGGAGGCGGCGGCGGCAATATTGTTCCTGAGAGTTTTCCTGCGGGAGATGAACATGTCGCGGACAAGCCGGAAAAAGAGATCCCTGTCCTTAACCCTGTTTCCCCTGTCCAGGGGGACCATTTCCATCACCTTGGAGGAAACCCGGGGAGCGGGATAGAAGGAGCCCGCATTCAGGACGCCCCGGTCAATGACACGGCATCCGAACTGGCAGAGGATGGAGAAGGAAGAGTAGTTCTTCGTACCCGGGGCGGCCTTCATCCGGTCCCCCATCTCCTGCTGCACCGTATAGACCATCCTCTCGGGGATACTGTCGTTCTCTATGAAATCGGATATTATGGCGGATGCCGCATTATAAGGGAGATTGCCGATGATACGATCGGGAGCTTCGGCGGAGAAACGGGACTTCCAGGTTTTGATGACGTCCCCTTCCACAATCTCGGGGTTCTCCTTTTCATAGGCCATCTGCAGATACTCGCAATAACCGGGATCAATCTCAAACAGGGTGAGCCGGGACGTCTGCCGCACCAGAAGGGATGTGAGAGATCCCAGCCCGGGACCGATTTCCCAGACGACGCTGTCCGGCCTGACATCCAGGAGCCCCACTATTCTCTCCCGTGCTCCGCTGTTAATGAGAAAATTCTGCCCCCACCTCTTCCTGGGCCCCAGACCCATCATTTCAAGCAGGGCCCGAATCTCCGAGGGGGAATCGTAATTTAGTTTGAGTATCCGGTCGGACAAATTTACCATCCTTGATAATTACAGTTATGCCAGTCATCACTATAGCAGAAAGGGCCAGGATAAATAAGAGCTTTCCCCCTGCCCTGTCCCACTGCAGGGGCGGAATTTTACCGGAGGACGTCAGAATTATTTGGATACACCTGTAAATCAACTCCAGCGCCGGCCCGCACATACCCGGAAGAGCCGGGAAGAATGGGGAGAGTAATAATAGAATGATTCCGAACCAGATGGAGAGAGTGATTAGGGGAGTCAGCAGAATCCCCGCCAGAAAGCCGATCGGCTGGAAGGAACCGAATCCGGGAAGGATCAGCGGGATGACCACGGCCTGTGCGGAGAGAGATATTCCAATGACAGGGGCAAGGGGACCCGATAGAACACGCTTGAACCAAAAGGTCCACCGACGGGACAGGTAGATAATCCCCCCCATGGCGGAATAGGACAAAATGAAAGACCAGGAGCGGATGCATGCCGGCCAGAGGAGAATCTGGATCAGGGCGGCCAGGGGCAGAATCTTTCCCGGGGAGGGTTTTATCCGCATAGCCCCGGCGAGACAGAATAGGGAGAACATAAGAACAGACCGGATGAAGGAAAAATTCAGGCCTATGATCCAGGAATAACAGAATAGGAAAAGCAGCAGGACATATTCGATATATTTCCGGGGAACCATAGGCCGTAACAGGAGCAGGACAAGGGCTGCCACGATCCCCCTGTGAAGACCGGACAGGGCCAGAAGATGGCTGACACCGGCCTTTCGGAAAAGTTCCTTGATCTCCCCTGCC
>QKAI01000467.1 GCA_003246505.1 Spirochaetaceae bacterium
ATCCAGAGCATTTCATGGAACCGGGAGATGCCGCTGACCGCTTCCAGCCGGTCCAGATCCTTCTCTTCCACGGGCCTAACGGTCTCCCAGAAAGTAGCCCGCCAAGGCCCCCAGGGGAATGAAGAGCAGACTCAGAAAGCCCGTCAGGTCCGGAGTCAGCCCCGGCCAGAGGGCGACAAGGGATCCGAAGACCAGCCCGAAGATCGCCGCGTAGGTAACCTTGGGAAAGCGGGCGAGGCAGAAGGTCATGACCCGGGCTACCGCCAGTATCCCCACAGCCACCCCCAGGCCGGCCACGGCCAGGATGGGGAGATTCAGGTCATTCACCGCTCCGATGAAGGTGGAATACATGCCCATGAGGAGCAGGAGAAAGGAACCGCTCACCCCGGGGATGATCATAGCGGCGGCCCCCGCCGCTCCGGCCAGGAAGATCATCAGACCCGTGGAAAGGGTCAGATCTGTCAGGGGCGCCGTCTCGCCGGGCTCCGTGCCCAGCCCCATCAGGACGACCGGGATGAATCCCAGAAGGAAAGCGACGATCCAGAGGGGATTGAACTTCCCCCCGAAGTCGGCCTTATGCCACAGAAAGGGAACTCCCCCGAGAATCAGGCCGATGAAAGAGTAAAGGGTCTGGGAGGGGTAGTTGGCGAAGAGGAACTCTATGAGACGGGCGAAGATGAGGATGCCCGTGCCGGCGCCCAGTATCAGTACGGCCAGGAATTTCCAGGACTTGATGAAGTGGGAGATGGAGTCCATGAGCTCGTCATAAATGCCCGTAACCACCGCGATAGTTCCGCCGCTCACGCCGGGAACCGTATTGGCCACTCCCACGAGGGCCCCCTTGCCGAATAATCCAAGGTACTCTTTTAGTGATCTGTTCTGTGACATAGGGCTAATATAAACCCTTTTGTGATATTTGACATCCCCCGATTGATTTTTCCCCGGGGTGAATCTATATTTCCTTTTATGGAAGAGAAAAATTTCTTCTTTGACTGCCACTGCCACACCATGACTCTGGCCCAGCCCAATCTGGCGGCATTCATGGAAAACATACTGCACAACGCCGCCCCGGATCTCCTCCGGAGCCTTACCAGCGAAATGAACTACTACCGGAAGCAGGGTCCCCTGAAGGGCCTGGGGAACATCATGAATCTGGCCGCCCTGGTGCAGAACGATCTGGACGGGATATTCTCCATCATGGAGGATGACCTGAAGGGGAAGTTCGACGGGGAACCCCTGGCGGACGGGAAGGGTCTGACCATAGGGGGGACCCGCTACGACGGCCTCATCATCACCCCCCTTCTCATGGATTTCCGGGCCCTCCCCGGGGCGCCCCACTCCACCTACTACCCCCAGCCCCTCAAGGACATCCGAACGGCCATCAACGAGTACGCCTTCGGGATCAGGAAATATTACAAGTCCCGCCCCGACGGGCTTCTGCAGATATTCCCCTTCCTGGGGATTAATACGGCCGCCTATACCTACGACCAGGTGGAGAAGCTTCTGGAGGACAGCTTCTCCCTCTACACGGGAAATCTCATGAACATCCGCTCGAGTAAGATCTATACCCTGGTGGCGGGCAGACTGGCGCCCAGCCGGCTCTTCGGAGGGATAAAGCTCTATCCCCCCATGGGGTTCGATCCCTGGCCGGAGGAGGGGGAGGAGAGGAGGAAGGTCCGCCTGCTCTACGAATACGCCCAGCACAGGAGAATTCCGATCACCGCCCACTGCAACGACGCGGGGTACATTACCATCGATTATAAAAAGGCCCACGCCTATACGTCTCCGGAACGGTGGAAAAAGGTGTTGAAGGAGTATCCCGATCTTATCCTCAATCTGGCCCACATGGGCTACCACGAGGAGTCACTCACCGAATCGCTGGCGAGGAAATTCAACGGGAAAAGGGAAAAGAACTGGACCGGACAGATATTCGATCTGATAGAGGAATACCCCCACGTCTATACGGACATCTCCTTTTTGGGGGTCGACCCCTCCTTCTTTCAGGAGCTGCACCGCATTCTGGGGGAACTGGGCAACCGGAGAAGGCTGATCGAAGACAAGATCCTGTATGGTACGGATTTCATGATCAACCTGTCCAGCATTCCCAGTTATAAGGAGTACTACCGCCGGTTTGACGAATCCCCCCTGAGCGGGATTCAGAAAAACCGGTTCGGTTCCATCAATCCACAGCGCTTTCTGAATATGCTCCGGGATTAATGGCCGCCGCAGCCGCAGCCGCCGGAACCGCCGCAGCACTCGTGATCGTCCTCATGGCCGTTGCCGCCGCAGCACTCATGGTCGTCCCCGTGGTCGTGGCCGCAACCGCAGCCCTCGTCCTCCCCGGAAAGGGTCTTCAGATCCTCTTCGGTGGTCTCCCGCACTTCCAGGACCTTGATCTCAAAGATGACGTCCATGCCCGCGTAGGGATGGTTCCCGTCAACGGTCACTTCCTCGTCGGTCAGATCGGTAATGGTGACCATGACCGGATCCCCGTTGGTGTCATGGGTATGGAACTGGTCCCCCACGGCAATCTCGCCGGCGTCCTCGAATTCGGATCGGGGAATGGTCACAACAAGGTCGTCCACCCGGGGGCCGAAGGCCTCTTCCACGGAAAGTTCCACGGCGAATTCGTCGCCCGGCTCCTGGCCTTCCATCTGCTTTTCCAGGGCTTCGAGCATCATGCCCTTGCCGTGCATGTAGGCGATTTTCCCTTCACCCTCGGTGGATTCCAGGAGCTCCTTGTCCTTGTTATATAGGTCGTATTCAATAAATACGGTGGTATTCGGTCCGATTTTCATTATTCCTCCTTGCCGGTAGCAACGCGACAGATAGGGGAAATATAGTATATTGGGGGATAACAGTAAAGAATAAATTGGCATTTCCCACCGGATTGGTTGATAATTAGTACTGGAGGATAAAAAAATGAGATTACAAAAAAAATTC
>QKAI01000288.1 GCA_003246505.1 Spirochaetaceae bacterium
CAGTCCCAGAGGGTGAAGTCCAGATCAAAGACCGCCAGATCGAATGCCACGGAGATCAGGCCCCGTAGGGTTCGGGGAAAATGATATGGGGGACAATGCCCAGGCGATCCGCCGCGTAGGAACAGACAAGATGGTTGAGCCAGTTGGGCTTGTGGGCGTCTGACCCCAGCACGAAGCGGAACCGGTCCAGATGGGGGGGGTAATAGGTCATGTAATCGTTCTTCCAGACATAGCGGTTATTCACTTCTATGAAACAGCCGGCGGGGACCCTGTTCAGATCGGCCCCCATGGCCATGGGGTGGGAGATGATCACCGGCTTCCCCGAACCCAGAAGCCTTTCCGCACCCCGATACTCCGATTCCTGGTCCCGGCAGTGGTAGACGTAGTAGTCGAAGGGAAGCTCCAGGGCCTGGGAAACGTCGCCGGAGAGATTGATCTCGCAGCCGCACCAGAAGCCCCGGCGGTGAACGTCCTCCCGGTACCGATCGAAGACTGGGGGAAGGTACTCGAAGTGGTCGCTGATGCCGATGACCCGGGAGTGGGCCAGGGCCTGTATCAGGTCAAGGGTCTGCTGGGGCTCGATGGCGGTATCCCCGTGGGAATAAACCGTATGTATGTGTAAATCCTGTTCTATGGCGCCGTTCATAGGTTCCGATGTTACACCAATTCAAAATTCCCGTTAAGGCCTCCCCCGGAAGATTTGACAAAATCCCCGGGCCGGACTATGATATGAAAGTACTTTCATAAACTGGTGAGGTGTCTGTGAAAAGAGGTCTGTCCAACGGGATCATGCTGATTACCTATGCCGATTCTCTGGGGAAGAACCTGGAGGATCTGCGATACGTTCTGGGAAAGTGGTACGAAGGGGCCGTGGAAGGCGTCCATATCCTCCCCTTCTTTCCCTCCTCCGGGGACCGGGGATTCGCCCCGGAGCGCTACGACAGGATTCTTCCCGAATTCGGGACCTGGGAGGACGTGGAGGAGCTGAGCCGGAAGTACTGCCTCATGTTCGATTTTATGATCAACCATATCTCCCCAAACTCCCCCTACTTCCGGGACTATCTGGAAAAACACGACCAGTCGGAGTGGAAGGATATGTTCCTGAAGGTGAGCACCGCCTGGAAGGGCCGGGTTCCCACGGAGGAGGAGATCGGCCGGATTTACAAAAGAAAGGACAGGGCCCCCTTTGAGAGGGTCACCTTCGGGGACGGCACCACGGAAGACCTCTGGTGCACCTTCTCCACGGAGCAGATGGACCTGGACGTGAACGCCCCGGTGACCGCTCGATTCATTGAGCGGACCCTGTCCGATCTGATCGGCCACGGGGCGGCCCTAATCCGCCTGGACGCCTTCGCCTACTGCATAAAAAAGCCCGGGACCGACTGCTTCTTCGTCAAGCCGGAGATCTGGGAGCTCCTCCACGGCATCGAGAAATTCGCCGCCGCGAAGGGCGCCCAGATCCTGCCGGAGATCCACGAGCACTACTCCATCCAGCTGGACCTGGCCAAGGAGAAGTTCTGGGTCTACGACTTCGCCCTGCCCATGCTGGTCCTGCACACCCTCTTCTCGGGCAGCTCCGCCAGACTGAAGCACTGGCTGGAGATCTGCCCCCGCAAGCAGTTCACCACCCTGGACACCCACGACGGCATCGGCATCGTGGATGTGAAGGATCTGCTTTCCGACGAAGAGGTGGACCGGACCGTGGCCGCCCTTTATGAAACCGGGGCCAACGTGAAGCGGAAGTACAGCTCCGCCGAATACAACAACCTGGATATCTACCAGATCAACTGCACCTACTACTCCGCCCTGGGCAACGACGACGCCGCCTATCTTCTGGCCCGGGCCATCCAGTTCTTCGCCCCGGGCATTCCCCAGGTGTACTACGTGGGGCTTCTGGCGGGGGAGAACGACATCGCCCTGCTGGAAGAGACTAAGAACGGCCGGGACATCAACCGGCACTACTACACGGTGGAGGAGATCGAGCGGGACCAGGAACGGCCCCTTATCAAGGAACTGAACCGTCTCATGGGCTTCCGGAACAGCCACCCCGCCTTTGCCGGGGAGTGCCTGCTGCCCCCCTGCGGGGACGGCCGGCTGATCATACGGCGGGAGGAGGGAGACCGCTTCGCCCAGCTGGAGGCGGACCTGAAATCCTTTGCCTTCACCATCGCCTATTCCGACGGAAAGGGGAATTCCGCCGCCTATTAGGCCCTATTATCCCAGGGCGGGGAAGATGATCCTCACTGTGAAAACCTCCCCCTCCCGCATCAGCTCGATGCCGTACTCCTCCCCGTAGAGGATCTTCAGCCGCCGGTGGATGCTGGCCAGTCCCAGGCGGCGGGACTTCTCCTCCCGCCACTCCAGGGAGAGCTTCTCCCTCAGCTGGGCCACCTGCTCTTCGGTGATCGTGGATCCCGTATTGCTTATCTCCCCGATAAGATACCGGCCGTCATGGCGCAGGACCATCTTAATGGCCGTGAATCCTGTCCTCAGGGCCACCCCGTGGACGAAGCAGTTCTCCACCACCGGCTGCAGGCAGAACCGGAGGATTTCCAGCTGCTCCTTCTCTGCCGGCAGTTCCATCCCGAAGGAGAAGAGATCCTTGTAGCGGATGCTCTGCAGGGAGATGTAGCTCTCGATATAGCGGATCTCGTCGGTGAGGGGGATGATGTCCCGGGTGATCCGCAGATTCATATGGAGGATGTTGGACAGGTGGCGCAACATAGCCATGAGCACGGGATAGTCCCGCTTCTCCGCCACCCCCACCAGGCTGTCCAGGGTATTGAAAAGGAAGTGGGGATTCATTTTGTTCTGCAGGCTTTCGAAGCGGGCGGCGGCCTGTTCGTCCTCGTAGTGCTTCATCCTGTGGTAGGTATGGAGGAGGAGGAGCCCCAGCCCCAGGACGGCCAGCAGGCAGAACAGGCCGATGACAAGGATATAGGCGGCGGCGCTCCGGGCCGTGCCGGCGATGCTGTCCTTGGGAAGGGAGCCGGAGAAGATGAGCCCCAGGCCGGTATCCCGGGTATAGACGGTCACCCGCTTTTTGTCCTGCACGAACACGGCCCCGGTCAGGAAACGCTCGTCATCGTAGCGGATGCCGGCGTTCATGGTAGGGCCGGGGACGACCACTTCGGAGCGGTAGAAGTTGGCCGAGCTCTCGAGAAGGCGGCCCTCCCTGTCGTAGAGGTTGATCTCCAGGGGGTATTCCCGCCCCATGATGACCAGGGTGTATTCGTTCAGGTTCTTCATGAGGGAGGAGGTCAGATCCAGCTCCACGAAGGCCATGCTCGTGGTATAAATGCCGGAAAGGAGCATGAAGGGAACGGGCAGGATCGTATTCAGCCCCATCCCGTCCCGGAAGGGCTGCGCCGGAGACGCGGCGACGGCGTACCGGCCCTGATAGCTGATGCCCGCCTCAAATATGTCCCGGTCCCTGTACTCCTTCCACCACTCCACCCTGTCCAGGTATACCCGGTTGGTCCCCGAATCGGTGACCACGCTCTCGTCCCTCTGGAGAATCCAGATGTGGCGGCTGTCGGGCATGGCGGAGGCGAAATTATCCAGGACCTCCCTTATGCTCTCCCGGCTGATATTCTCCCGTTCGATCATGGTCATGAGGGAACTGAGCCGTCCGGAAATTTCCTCCATGAGGGAGGCGTAGGAATTCTTAATGGTCAGGACCTGATTCAGCATCATCTGCCGGCTCATGGTATTCAGTTCCCGGGAAATCTTCCTGTAGGTGACGAAGCTGAAGATGAGAATCGCCGACCCGATGGCGCACAGGCTGAACACGAGGACCGTGTGAAAGAGCCGGGGGGTTCTCTTCACAGGATGCCGCAGTCCCGCCGGTAATGGCTGGGGGAGACTCCGGTGATTTTTTTAAAGGAACGGTGGAAGTAGGAAGGGTCGGGGAGTCCGCATCTCTCCCCTATCTCCTTGAGGGGCAGGCCGGTGGTGGAAAGGAGCTCCCGGGCCTTGTCTATCCTCATGCGCCGGACATGCTCTATAAAGGTTATGCCCAGGATTTTGTGGAAGCTGGAACTCAGATAGGAGGGGGAGACGAAGGCGTATTCCGCCGCATCGGTGAGGGAGATCTCCTCCTCCAGATGGATGTCTATGTACTGCTGGGCCCGGCGGATGTGCTCGGGCCACTGGGGATCGGGGGCCAGGGATTCCTGGACGAGCCCCGATTTCTCATGGATCTTCGTCAGAAGCCTGTCCAGGATGAGATTGAAATCCTCCTGGAACACCGGCTTGAGCAGGTAATCGGCGGCGGAGATTTTGATGGCCCTCTGGGCGTAGGAGAAATCGTCGTAACCGCTGATGATGACCAGCTCCCCCTCCCACCCGGCCTTGCGGAAACGGTCGGCCAGGGCCAGGCCGTTCTCCCCGGGGATGCGGATGTCCGTGAAGACGATGTCCGGCTTCTCCCTCAGGAAAAGCTCCATCCCCTCCTCCGAGGTGTAGGCCCGGGCCGTGACGCTCAAACAGTCGTTGTAGCTTTCCACATAACCGGAGAAACGGTCCATGGCGGAGGGTTCGTCTTCTATGATCATGACGCGGAGCATGGTATAAGTTTAGCCTTTCACTCCCGTCAGGGCAATGCCTTCCACGAAAAATCTCTGGGCGCTCAGGTAGATGGCCACGATGGGCAGGATGGAAAGGGTTGTGGCCGCCATGACCAGGTTCCACTGCACGTCCATGTCCCCCCGGAGCAGGGAGAGCCCCAGGGTCAGGGTCCGCTTCACATCGGAGTTGATGAATACCAGGGCGTACAGATACTCGTTCCAGATATTCAACAGGGTGATGATGAGCAGCGTGGCCAGGGCCGGTTTGGACAGGGGCAGGATGATGCGGACGAAGCGGCTGAAGTATCCGTAGCCGTCCACGATGGCCGCCTCTTCCAGCTCCCGGGGTATCCCGAAGAAGAACTGCCGCAGGAGGAAGGTCCCGTAGGCGGTGAAGATGCCCGTGAAGACCAGGGTCCAGTGGGTGTCCAGGAGCCCCATCCACTTGAAGAGGATGAAGTTGGGGACCAGAACGACCTGGCGGGGAATCATCAGGGTGGAGAGATAGAGAAAGAAGAGGAGATCCCTTCCGGGGAAGTGCAGCCGGGAGAAGGCGTAGGCCGCCATGGCCGAGGTCAGGAGAGTTCCCAGGCAGACCACCGACGAGACCTTGACCGTATTCCAGAAGTACATGCCGAAGGGCATGCTGTCGAAGACGGCCCGGTAGTTGTCCAGATTGAACTGGTTGGGAATCAGGGCGTAGGAACGGGTGTAGACCTCATCGAAGGTTTTGAAAGACGTCGCCACGGTCCACCAGAAGGGGACGAAGATGACGAAAAACAGAAATACGAGAAAAAGATAAATGAATACTACTGTGGTTGGTTTGGTTTTTCCTATCATGTCAGACTCCTCAATCGTAATGGACCCATTTCTTGGATGCCCTGTCCTGTATCACCGTAAAGAAGAAGATGACCACGAACAGCACCAGGGAGAGGGCGGAGGCGTATCCCATGCGGAAGAAGCGGAAACCGGCCTGGTAGATGTACATGACCATGGAATTCGTCGCGTTCCCCGGCCCCCCCCCGGTCAAGACGGAGGTCAGGTCGAAGATCTGGAAGGATCCGATGATGGAGGTTACGAAAACGAAAAACGTGGTGGGGGAGATGAGGGGGAAGGTGATGTGGGTGAAAACCCGGATCGGCCCGGCCCCGTCAATCTCGGCGGCCTCGTAGTAGGTCTTGGAAATCCCCTGAAGGCCGGCGAGGAAGATGACCATGAAGTATCCCAGCTCCTTCCAGATGCCCACCAGGATGACGCTGGGCATGGCCCACTCGATGGAGTTGATCCAGGGGAAGGGCCCCATGTGGAGCCAGCTGAAGAAGTGGTTGAGGAGGCCCTGTTCGGAGGACTCCATCAGGGGCCTCCAGATGAGGGCTATGGAAACGGAGGAACAGACCATGGGCAGAAACGTCACTACCCGGAAGAGGTCCCTCCCGTGGATTTTCCTGTTCAGCAGTATGGCCAGAAGCAGGGAGAGGAAAAGGTTCAGGGGAACCTTGATGAAAACGTAGTAGATCGTGTTACCCGCCGTTTTCCAGAAGAGATCGTCGGCGAAGATCTCCTTGAAATTGGAAAGGCCAGCAAAGGTGGGGGATGTCAGAAGATTCCAGTCGGTAAATCCCAGGAGAAAGGATCCCACCGTGGGGATAAGCATAAAAAGAACGAACCCTATGAGGTTGGGCAGCAGGAAGAGAAAAGCCGCCAGGTACTCCTTTCTTTTTTGCTGGGAGACATAGTTTTGGGGAAGTTTGCTCATGACGTCATTAAATCCTTAAGACGCCCGGTCCCGAAGGACCGGGGTATTAGTTTGGTTTTGGTTGATTAAATCTTATTTCGCGGTTCTGTCCAGAACGGCCTGGACCTTGGGCGCGATATCGTCCATGGCATCCTTGGCGGAAAGTTCGCCCAGGAAGATCTGCTGGTAGGCGGGGCAGAGAAGCTGCTGAACCTCGAGCCAGCCCGGCCTGATGGGCAGGTTGTGGCCGTAGGTGGCGGCGATCTTGCGGGAATTCTCTTCGATCATCTTGGGATACTTGGTGGTGTCCGCATAGAGGTTCCAGTACTTCTGATCGTCGATCGTGGGGGGCATTCTCTTAGCCTGCATGTAAAGGGTCTCCCCCTGGCCTTCCGGACCGCGGAGGAACTTGAGGAAGATCCAGGCGTCCTCGGTCTTTTTGGACTTGCTGTTCAGACCGATGATGTTGGACTTGAAGATGGTGGCTTCCTTGGAAACGCCGGTAGGCATGGGCCAGGCTTCGAAGCGGATGCCCTCCACCTTCTGGAGGCTCAGGATTTCCGCGGCGGAACCCATTCTCAGGGCGACCTTGTTGTTGATGAACCAGCGGGTCAGGGTCTCCGCATCGGCGGTCACACTGTCCTGGGGCATCAGGCCTTCCTGGTAGAGGTCGGCAATTCTCTGCATGCCCGCGGCGGCGGCGGCGGAGTTCATGGCGAACTTGGATTTGTCCGCGTTGAAAAGGTCGGCCCCGTTAGCCCATACGAAGGGGAGCATGGCGGACATGTTGTTCAGTTCAAAGGCGTAGCCGTAAACGTCGTCGATCTTGGCGAAAGCCCGGATGATCTCTTCGAAATCGTCCATGTCCCAGTCCAGGGAGGGGAGATCCAGACCGGCCTGATCCATGACATCCAGATTGATGAGCATGTAGATGGCCGCCGTGCCCCAGGGGAGACCGTAGAGCTTGCCCTTGAAGGTATTCTCCGTAACGCCCTGCTGGTAGTAGGCCTTCAGGTTGACATTGTCCCGGGCGACCAGTTCGTCGAGCTGCTGCAGGGCGCTCATCTGGGTGAAATCCTGGAAGAAGTAGGAGTCGATGCGCATGACATCGGGAGCGTTGCCTCCGGCCAGAAGGGTCAGAAGTTTGGTGTGATACTCGTTGTAAGCGGAAACGACGGGCTCTACCTTGATATTCCCGTTGGACGCCTCAAAGGCATCGATGATTTCCTGCTCCACGCCGATGGCGTCGGGGTTGCCCCAGAATCCGTACTGCACGGTGACGGGACCTTTCTCTACTACCTGAGTCTCCTTCTTCTGGCAGCTGAAGAGAAGAAGCACAGCGAGTGTAACGATTATTGCGGTTAGTTTTTTCACAAACACCTCCTTAAAGATTCTTAAATTATGGAACGGATTTTACCATAGGGAGATGTACTATTTTTCTCAGGACTTGGACATTTTTACGCTTTTTATCCCCCTTTTCACTTTTTTTGTCCGATTTTCCTGCTTCCCGGGGTGGAGAGGCTCGGCCCTCCCCCGGGGCGGATAAAAAAAAGCCCCCCGATTCGGGGGGGCCTGGCGTCCTGTCTCAGCGGGGCATCAGACGATCTTCGCCGCCGCCATCTGAGCCCGGACGCAGAGTTCCGCCGCCTTGAAGGCATGCTCCTGGGTCATGGCGTTTTCGGTCCGGTTGATGCAGTCCAGAATCAGCCTTCCGAAGTAGGGAAAGCCCACCTTGCCGTCCACATTGATGTACTTCTCCCCCTCCCCGTTCACCAGGAAGACATGGTTCTCGCTGGCCGATTTGCCCACGTCCACGTACTTGCGCAGCTCGATGTACCCTTCGGTCCCCAGGATGAAGGTCCTCCCGTCCCCCCAGGTGGAAAGGCCGTCCGGATTGAACCAGTCCACCCGGAAATAGCCCGTGGCCCCGTTGTCGCCCACCAGGGTGCAGTCGCCGAAATCGTCCAGCTCGGGGTATTCGGGATGGTTGTAATTGGCGATCTTGCTGTTCACGATGGTGGCATCATTCGCCACGGTATAAAAGAGGAACTGCTCGATCTGATGGCTGCCGATATCGCAGAGGATACCCCCGTACTTCTCCTTGACGAAGAACCAGTCGGGCCTCATCTTAGGGGAGAGGCGGTGGGGCCCCAGGCCCAGGACCTGAATGACCCGACCGATGGCCCCCTGGGCGATCAGTTCCCCCGCGTAGACGGCGCACTCCACCTGGAGCCTCTCGCTGTAGCTCACGGCGTACTTCTTCCCAGTTTCGGCGCAGACCTTCCTAACCCGGTCCAGCTGCTCCAGGGTGGTGAGGGGAGCCTTGTCGGTAAAGTAATCCTTCCCCGCCCTCATGACCCGTATGCCCAGATCGGCCCGTTCGGAGGTCACGCAGGCCGCGGCGATCAGCCTGACCTGCGGATCGGAGAGGACCTGCTCCTCCGAGGAAGCCCCTTGGGCCTGGGGATAGGCTTTCCTATAGGCCTCCATCTTGGCGGGATCCGGATCGTAGACCCATTTGAGGGTGGCCCCCGCTTCGATCAGCCCGTTGGACATACCGTAGATATGCCCATGGTCCAGGCCGATGGCGGCGAAAACAAACTCCCCTTCCTTCACGACAGGATTGGGCTTGCCCTTGGGGGCGTAATTCATACCTTCCTTTTTCTCAGACATCTCTCTCTCCTCACTTCTCGTAGTTGCCCACGGTTATATTCTGATCGGCGGCGAAATTCTCCACATGCCCCGTTTTCTTGTAAAAACGGACCGCCCTGTCCAGTATACCCTGGAACGTATAAAAGTCATCCCCCTTATCCAGGGGAAGGGCGACGGTTTCCTTACGGCACCCCGATTTGTAGATGGCCGTGATCAGTTCCACGGTGCGCCGGCCGTCCTCCCCGGTGATCATGGGCCGGCCCCCCTTCTCCAGGGCGGAGAGAATGTCGTCGATCTCCCCGGTGTGGCCCTCATGCTCCAGATGGGGCAGCGCCTCGTAATCCCCGTTCAGCTCCCTCTCCAGGGCATCGTTCCGTTCGGGAAAACCGTTGGGCAATGAGGTGCTGGCGTAGGTGTCCCAGGGGGCCTGGATCTTGGCGTTCTCGCACTGCAGGACAAGGCCCTGCTCCTCCCCGTGGTGTACCACGGAGCTGGTGACCTGGGCCACGGAACCGTCCCCGTAGCGCAGGGCGGCGAAGGAGACGTCCTCCACCTCGGAGTTGTCGTGCATCACATTGGCCAGAAAAGCGGTCACCTCCCGGGGCAGTTCCCCCTGCAGCCAGTTGATCATGTCTATGTGGTGGACCGCATGGTTCAGAGTGGGGCCGCCCCCCTCCTTCTCCCAGAGGCCCCGCCACCACAGGTCGTAGTAGCTGTGGCCCCGCCACCAGAGGGAGTTCACATGGGCCACCCGCAGCCGGCCCGCCTTTCCCCCGTCCAGGATCTTCTTAAGCTTGTAGATGGAGTCGCGAAAGCGGTTCTGGGCGATGCAGGCCATAACAACCCCGTTCCTTTTCTCCGCTTCGATCATCCGGTCGCACTCCTCCAGGGAGGCGGCCATGGGCTTCTCCACCACCACGTTCCTACCCGCGTCCATCATATCCACGGCTATGGGCGCATGGACATAGGGGGGAGTGCAGACATGGACCAGGTCGAAGGGCACCGGCGAAGCCAGGAGCTCCCCGTGGGAGGGGAAGACGGCGCAGTCCAGGGAGTAGCGCTTCTTCAGGGCCTCCGCCTTCTCCGGGTAGATGTCCACCAGGGCGGTGATCCGGCATCTATCGGGAAAGGCCAGAAGCCCCTCCACATGATTGGGGGCGATGTTACCCGTGCCGATAATGGCGACATTTATCATTAGTCCGTACCTCCGGATTGATATTTTCTGGAATAATTGTAGTCCCGCCCTCTTTACAACGGAATAGGTCCTCTTTATTTTATTTATAAAAATTAAAGATATTTCCATCCGTTTTACAGGAAGGGAGAAGAGGAAATGGAAAAGCTACCCCACGCCCCCCGGCTCTATTACTTCGTCCGCAAGGAGTGCGATCCCAGCTGGAAAATCGAGGAACAGCGCATTCCCTTCTACGATCTGCTCTTCCTGCTCAAGGGCAGCGCGGATTATGTCATAAACGGAGAACCCCTGACCCTGGTGGAGGGGCAGATACTCTTTCTCCAACCGGGAAGCATCCGGAGCGCCACGACAAAGGGCATGTCCTGCGTCTCCCTGGATTTTATCCTGGAGAGGGAGGAATCCCTGGACCTTCCCCGGGTCTTTCCCCTGGTGGACCGGGAGGAGTTCGGAAAACTCTTCCGGGAACTGGATTTCGAGTGGCTGCAGAAGCGGCCCGGTTACGAACTCAAATGCGGCGCCCTCTTCTCCCTGGTCCTCCACCGGCTCCTCTTTGAAAACCGGGAGGCCCCCCGCAACGCCCATGTGGAGCTGATCAAAAGATATGTCCTGGAACACTACGGGGAAAAGATCACCATCGGGGGCCTCGCCAAAAGGATCGGGCTCCATCCGGCCTACTGCGGGACCCTCTTTCGCCGCCACGAAGGAGTGAGCATCTCCGAATTCCTGAGCCATGTGCGGATCAACAAAGCCGCCAGCCTGCTGGAAACGGGGGAGTACACCGTGGGGGAAGTCTCGGAAAAAACGGGATTCTCCGATATCTTCTACTTCAGCAACACCTTCAAGCGCCAGACCGGCTACTCCCCCACCTACTACCGGAATCGGGCCCTTCTGCCGGAATGAATAGTCTC
>QKAI01000015.1 GCA_003246505.1 Spirochaetaceae bacterium
ACCCTCAAGTGGATAATAGCCCTGGTGCGGTCGGTTCCTACCGTCCTCTGGGTCCTGATTTTCGCCATCGGCGACGGCCTGGGCGCCGTGGCGGCGGTCATAGGCATGGGCTTCCACACCGTGGGCTACCTGATGAAGGCCTACTCCGAATCCTTCGAAGAGCTGGACAAGGGGGTTATAGAGGCCCTCCGCGCCGCCGGGGCGGGATGGCTCTCCATCGTCTTCCAGGCGGTCATCCCCTCCTCCCTCACCTACCTCCTCTCTTGGACGTTCATCCGCTTCGAGATCAATTTCGGGGTGGCCGTGGCCATGGGCGCCGCCGCCGGGGCGGGGGGCATCGGGTTCAACCTGTTCATGTCGGCGGGATACTTCTTTGACATCCGGGAGATCGGCTACATCACCCTGCTGATCCTCGCGGTGGCCCTGCTTATGGAACTGCTGGCCACCAGGCTCAAGAAGAAGTACCACATCCACGAATAGCTAACCATTTTCTGACCGGAGACTAACGGGGAGCTCATCATCCCCGGCCTATACTGATTCCGCTATGGACCAGGAGATACGAGACAGGCTTATCGGTGAAATTCTGAACGGCACCTACCGGTGGGGGGAGAGCCTTCCCAGCGAGAACCGCCTCGCCGAGGAGTACGCCGTCCCCCGCATCACGGTCCGCAGGGCTCTGCTGGCCCTGGAGGAGATGGGATACATCTACTCCCGCCAGGGCCAGGGCCGGTTCCTGCGGGAGAGGCAGGAGAAGATACCCCTGAACCTTAACGGTTCGGAAAGTTTTACCGCGAAGATGGGGGAAGCGGGCCTGAAACTGGAAACGTCTACGATCAGCTACCGGGAGGCGGACATGTCCCTCCGGCTCCGGGAGACACTGCAGTCCGGAGACGGGGAGCCGGTCTACCGCATAGAACGGCTCCGCATCGTCAACGGCAAACCCATCGCCATCCATATTTCCTATCTCAGGGAGTCCCTCTTCCCCGATCTCCCCTCCCGGGGGGACGGCATAGAATCCCTCTTCGCCTACTTCTGGGAAAAGGGATACACCCGATTCGACTCCCGGAGAACCACCATGAGCGTCTCCCTTCCCTCCCGGAAGGAACAGGAACTTCTCGCCTGCCCCCCCCTGGTGCCGCTCCTGGTGCTGGAAGCGGATACCCGCTGCGGCGATTCGGACAGGGTTCTCCAGTTCACCCGGATTCTCTACCGGAGCGACTCATTCCAGTATATTATTGACCAAAACTGAGGAGATGTAATTTTCCCTTGCCAACCCTCCGATCCTGCCCTATTATTCTGTGGAATGAATCCGATTAAAAATGAAGAAGACAGAAAGAGATTTTTCTCTCGCTGCGGACTTTTTACGGGGATAACGGTCTGCCTGATATTCTTTCCGGTGGAGATACACCGGGGAAACACTGCAAAGGCCCTGCAGAATCTGGGGGAAGGGCTTTTTCTCCTGTCCATCTTTCTCCTCTCCCTCAGGGCGAAACGAAAGAAGCCCCTCTACATCCTGGGGCTGGCCAGCATCTCCCTCCTTCTTCTCTACAATGCCTACTGGGGCGTGGACGGGGAGACATCCCTCATCTGGAGTCTCATTCTCCCCCTCATCTTCGCCTTCTACCGGGGCATGAGGAGGGGTCTCCTGTGGCTGCTCGCCTATACCCTGCTCCTTATTCCCTCCCTGTTCGGGCTCATTCCGGGTCTACCCTATGTCCACGACATTCCCTTCGCCCTGAACTTCATCATCGCCTACTTTATCATTTCCAGCCTCAGCTTCTCCCTGGAGTACTCCCGGGCCCGGCATCTTGAGTATCTGAACCGCTATAACAGCGAAATGGAAACCGCGGTGAAGGAGATAGGCTTTCTCCAGGGCATCCTGCCGGTCTGCTCCTACTGCAAAAAGGTCAGGGACGACAGGGGCTACTGGAATCAGGTGGAGAACTACCTGACCCGCCACTCCGGCGTCCTAATCTCCCACAGTATCTGCCCGGACTGCCTGGAAGCCCACTTCCCCGAGGAATTCGAAGATATAAAGGATGAGGAAGCTGTCACGGATAAGGGGTGAGGCTCCAGGAGAGGTTGCTCCCGTCGGAAAGACGGGCTTCAAGAACCCTGATTCCGCCGGAATAACTCTCCCCGAAGGAGTCAAAACCCAGGGAGATGATCCTTTTATCGTACATTACCGATCCGGGGCCGAAGAAGATGAGGGGATAGCCCCCTAAGGTGAATTTATCCACAGAGCAGGCATAGCCTCCAGCCACAGGATCGGGAACGCGGCTTCCGTAGATAAGATATCCCCAGGAGAGCGTCACCCGGGCGCCGCTTTCATCGGTATAGGTGAAATATTGTCTCAGGGAAAAATGATACTCCCCCTCCCGGGGAAAAAAATCTCCCCGTTCCTCCCAGGTACCGTTCCTAAGCTCGCCGTCCACATTCAGGATCTCCTGCCGGGAAAGGCTGAAGGACTCCTGCATGCAGAAGGAAAGACTCTCCTGAGCGGGAAGGATAAGGGTCAGGACCCTTTCGTCCCCGCTGTAAACGGCGGTGAATTGGGTAATGCCCAACCGTTCCGACAGAGCCGTAAAACCGTCATCCCCCTCGGTCAGGTAGGGATCTGAAGCCTGAGTTTTTGTTCCCCCAATCCGCCCGGAGAAGGGAGGTTGGGCTCCTTCCAGCAGAAGGCGGATATAAAAGCGTTCCAGAAAATCATATGAACCGGAGGACCGCTCGTTGCTCAGGAACTCCACCGTCCCTTCGAACTCTCCGGAAGAGGTCTTCTCCAGAATAGAGAACCGAAGAAGGTCATACCCCCCCTTGTCCACTCTGTCCATCATATACCAGCGGGATCCGGAGCCCTCTGCCCCGGGGTCACTCCCCCCCCCATCCCGGGCACCCTCCCCCGCGGGATTTTCGCAGGAGAGAAGCATCAGGAA
>QKAI01000053.1 GCA_003246505.1 Spirochaetaceae bacterium
TCCGCACCAAGGGGCTCGATAACATCCACGTTAGCGGTGATGTAGTTATTCGGATCCACCTTGTGTACTTCTTCCAGGTCCTCCGGTCTTACGCCGAAGAATATCTCCTTGCCCACGTAGGGTTTGAGTCCTTCTTCGTACTCCTTGCCGGGAACGACATTGACTCCGGCTCCCTTAATGACAAGGCTGCCGCCCTCTTCCATAACCTTGGCGGTCATGATGTTCATGGGGGGGGATCCGATAAATCCGGCAACGAATCTGTTGATGGGCTCATTGTAAAGCTTCAGGGGAGAACCGATCTGCTGGATAACGCCGTTCTTCATAACAACGATCTTGTCACCCATGGTCATGGCCTCAACCTGGTCGTGGGTTACGTAAATCATGGTAGCCTGAAGTTTGGCATGGAGACCGGAGATTTCCGCTCTCATCTGGACTCTCAGCTTCGCGTCAAGGTTGGAAAGGGGCTCATCGAAGAGGAATACCTTGGGCTTGCGGACGATGGCGCGGCCTACGGCGACGCGCTGTCTCTGACCACCGGAGAGGGCTTTCGGCTTTCTGGAAAGGAGCTCTTCGATATCGAGGATTCTGGCTGCTTCGTTTACGCGGGTTTCGATCTCATCCTTGGCGTACTTTCTGATCTTCAGACCGAAGGCCATGTTGTCGTAAACGGTCATGTGAGGATAGAGGGCGTAGTTCTGGAATACCATGGCGATATCCCGGTCCTTGGGAGCCTCATCGTTTACTCTTTTACCGTCGATGAAGAGATCGCCGTCCGTAATGTCTTCAAGACCGGCAACCATTCTGAGAGTGGTAGACTTACCACATCCGGAAGGACCAACAAGAACAACGAATTCCTTATCGTTGATGTGAATGTTGGCATTGTCTACAGCTTTAACACCACCGTCGTAGACTTTACAAATGTTTTTGAGAATTACCTCGGCCATAGAATAGGCACCTCCTATGGTTATACTATTAGATTAAAATTATTCTATAACGGGTTTTTTTATTTGTCAAAGGAAAAGTAGAAAAAATGTTAATTGTCGGTTAATAGTCGCTAATGTCCTTTTCTGACCAGAATTTATATTCCGATTATCCGATCGATAGCGGTAATGTCCGAATGCTCCTCCAGGACATCGGCCAACCGGTCCAGCTCCCTGTCCCGGGCCGTTTCCAGGGAGAGGGGAGGGCGGGAAGCGGTCCAGCCCAGGGAGGCGAGCCAACGCCTGCGGAAGGGGGGATCGTCAAAGAGACCGTGGAGATAGGTGCCCCAGATACGGCCGTTCTCCCGGACAATCCCCTCCCCGGCGCCGGTTTCCGGATCCCTCAGGAGGGGGTCTCCTTCCCCGGTGCTGCGCCCCATGTGAATCTCATAACCCCTGAGGATTTCCGATCCCCCGGGAAGCACCAGTTCCGCCCTGACCGTCCGCTTCTCCCCCTCCATAACCGTATCCAGGGGGAATAAGCCCAGACCCTCATCGGACCCGGGAGGGCCCTCTATGCCCCGGGGATCGGAGAGGGAGCGGCCCATCATCTGATATCCTCCGCAGATCCCCCCCAGGGAGACCCCTTCCCGGTTTACCATGGCGAGGATCCGGTCCGCCAGGCCCGACTCCCTGAGCCATCGCAGATCCTCCCGGGTGGACTTGCTCCCCGGGAGGAGGATGCCGTCGGGACAGCCCAGTTCCTCCGGACGGGAAACGAAGCGGACCTGGACCCCCTCCTCCAGGGTCAGGGCGTCCATGTCGTCGTAGTTGGACATGCGCGGGTAGTGGATGACGGCGATATCCGTGTCCCCCGATCCGAATATCCGGTGGTTCTCGATAAATACCGAATCCTCCTGGGCCAGGCGGAGATCACCCATCATGGGAATGATTCCCAGGGTGGGCCGTCCCCCGGTCAGGTCCTCCAGCATTTTCAGGCCCGGCTTGAGAAGCTCCACGTCCCCCCTGAATTTATTGAAGAGGAACCCCCTTATCAGCTCCTGCTCCTCCGGCTCCAGAAGATTCAGGGTGCCGTAGAGGAAGGCGAAGGAGCCCCCCTGGTCTATGTCCACCGCCAGAAGGACCGGGGCGTTCAGGTAGCGGGCGACCCGCATATTCACGATCTCCGTTTTTTTCAGGTTGATCTCCGCCGGGCTTCCCGCCCCCTCCGCGATGAGGAGGTCATTCTCTCCGACTAGGGAGTCCAGGGATTCGGCCACGTGATCCCAAAGACGGTTCCTCTCTTTATAATAGAGGCTCCCCGCCGCCGTCTTGAGGGGCTTTCCCATCAGGACGATCTGGGAGCGCTGGTGGGCTTCCGGTTTCAGAAGAACCGGGTTCATGCGGATGTCCGGCTCCCGGCAGGCGGCGTAGGCCTGCAGGGCCTGGGCCCGGCCCAGTTCCAGCCCGTCCGGGGTCACGAAGGAGTTCAGAGCCATGTTCTGAGCTTTGAAGGGGGTGACCTTCAGGCCCCGGCGGGCGTAAAGACGGCAATATCCGGCTACGAGGAGACTCTTCCCCACATTGGAGGCGGTTCCCTGGATCATGAGAGTTTTCGCTGACATGGGGCCATTATAGAATGACCGGGAAGGGTCCGCCTAGTCCGTCCGGGAGCAGCTTTCCACAAGAGAGTCCATAACCCGCTCCCAGGCCAATGTGAAATACTCGAAGACCCGGTCCCACTCTCCCCCTTCCAGCCACCCCAGATGGGTCAGCCTCACCTCGGTCCCGCCGGTTCCCATCTCTGCCATCTCCAGAACCACCCAGGTCTTGTGGTCATGATTCCTGATAGTTTCGAACTGGGGAGGGGCGTTCCAGGTAAAGGAGAGCATTTTCCCGGGCAGGTAGCTCAGTATGCGATTCCCTTCCCCCCCGCGCCGCCCCGGGGGATTGTCCATGAGAAAGTAGATTTCAAAGGGTCCCCCCAGCCGGAGTTCGACCCGGTTGTCGG
>QKAI01000462.1 GCA_003246505.1 Spirochaetaceae bacterium
GCATCCTACGAGGGGGACGCCTCCTTTCTGGCCCCCCCCACGGAGAGAACCCTGGCCCTGTGGGCCAAGGCTTCGGAGCTCATGAAAGAGGAGACCGGCAAGGGCATCCTGGACGCGGAAACGGCCATCCCCTCCTCGGTTACTTCCCACGGGCCCGGTTATCTGGACCGGGAGAACGAACTGATTGTGGGGTTTCAGACCGATAAGCCCCTGAAGCGGAGCATCATGCCCCGGGGAGGCTTGAGGGTCGTCAAGGGAGCCCTGGACGCCCACGGCTACGAGCTCTCCCCCCAAGTGGAGGAGATCTTCGGCAAACACCGGAAAACCCATAACGACGGGGTGTTCAGCGCCTATTCCGATGAGATGAGAAGGGCCCGTAAGTCGGGCATCCTCACCGGCCTTCCCGACGCCTACGGCCGGGGGCGCATCATCGGCGACTATCGCCGGGTGGCCCTGTACGGGGTGGATTTCCTCATTTCCGAGAAGAAACGCTCCCTGGCCGCCCTCAAGACTCCCATCATCGACGAGGAGATCATACGCACCCGGGAAGAGCTCTCCGAGCAGATCTCGAGCCTAGGGGATCTCCTGGAGCTGGGGAAGATTTACGGATTCGATCTCTCCCGGCCGGCGGTGGATACCCGGGAGGCCATACAGTGGACCTATCTGGGCTATCTGGCGGCGATCAAGGACCAGGACGGGGCGGCCATGTCCCTGGGACGGGTCTCCTCCTTCTTCGATATCTACATGGAGAGGGATTTCGCCCGGGGCGTTCTGACCGAATCGGAGGCCCAGGAGCTTATGGACCAGTTCGTCATGAAGCTCCGCATGGTCCGCTTCCTCCGCACCCCCGAGTACGACGCCCTTTTTTCCGGGGATCCCACCTGGGTCACCGAGGCCATCGGGGGCATCGGCGTGGACGGCCGGGCCCTGGTGACGAAGAACAGCTTCCGCATGCTCCACACCCTGGAGAACCTGGGACCCGCGCCGGAACCGAACATGACCGTTCTCTGGACCCCCCGCCTTCCCCTGGGATTCCGGAACTACTGCTCCCGGGTCTCCATCGCCACCTCGGCGGTGCAGTACGAGAACGACTGCCTCATGCGCACCCACTTCGGGGACGACTACTCCATCGCCTGCTGTGTCTCCGCCATGAAGACGGGGCGGCAGATGCAGTTCTTCGGTGCCCGGGCCAACCTGGCCAAGGCCCTGCTCTACGCCATAAACGGGGGGCGGGACGAAAAGTCCGGGGAGCAGGTCGCCCCGGAGTACGCCCCCATCGCCTCGGATTACCTGGATTACGACGAGGTTATGGCCAAGTACGACGTGATTCTGGATTGGCTCGCCAATCTGTACATCAAGACCCTCAACGTGATCCACTTCATGCATGACAAGTATAATTACGAATCCCTGCAGATGGCCCTCCATGACGACCAGATCCACAGGACCATGGCCTGCGGCATCGCCGGTCTCTCCGTGGTGGCCGACTCCCTCTCCGCCATCAAGCACTCCCGGGTCCGGGTGATACGGGACGAGACGGGCCTGGCCGTGGATTACGAAGTGGAAGGGGAGTACCCCGCCTTCGGGAACAACGACGACCGGGTGGACCTGATCGCCTCCTCCCTGGTGGAAAGGTTCATGGACAAGCTGCGCCGCCAGAAGACCTACCGCAACGCCGAGCCCACCCAGTCCATCCTCACCATCACCAGCAACGTGGTCTACGGCAAGAAGACCGGTTCCACCCCGGACGGGCGGAAGGCCGGAGCCCCCTTCGGACCCGGGGCCAACCCCATCCACGGACGGGACACCCACGGCGCCCTGGCCTGTTTCTCCTCAATCGCCAAACTGCCCTACGAGCACGCCATCGACGGCATCTCCTATACCTTCTCCATCATACCCGGCGCCCTGGGCAAGGACGAGGAGACCCGGGTGAGAAACATGACCAGCCTGGTGGACGGGTTCTTCCTCGACGGGGGGCATCATGTTAATATAAACGTGCTGGACCGGGACACCCTGCTGGACGCCATGGACCATCCGGAGCAGTACCCCCAGCTGACCATCCGGGTATCGGGCTACGCGGTGAACTTCGTGAAGCTGACCCGGGAGCAGCAGCTGGACGTGATCAACAGAACCTTTCACGAAGTGGTGTAGGGGGGAGGGATTATGGCGGAGATTACAGGGCGGATACATTCCATAGAGACGGGGGGCATGGTGGACGGCCCGGGGCTGCGCTTCGTGGTTTTTCTCCAGGGATGCCCCCTCCGGTGCCTCTACTGCCATAATCCGGACACCTGGAACCGTTCCGGAGGTCGGGAGATGGCTTCCGGTGAGATCGTGGCGGAGGCGGCGAAATACCGCACCTGGATGGAAGCGTCCGGGGGCGGCATCACCCTGACGGGAGGGGAGCCCCTGTACCAGCCCGGATTCACCCTGGACATCATCCGCCGGGCCCATGGGGCAGGGCTGACCGTCGCCCTGGACACCTCCGGATTCGCTCCCCTGGGAAAGGCGAAGGAGTGCCTGGACGAGGCGGATCTGATCCTCCTGGACATCAAGGCCACCTCCCCCCTTCTGCATAAGAAAGTGACCGGAGTGGACCAGGGACTGGTCTGGGAGACCCTTGATTATCTGGAAAGTATCGGAAAACCCCTTTGGATTCGCCATGTGGTGGTACCGGGCCTGACCGACGGGGAGGAGCATCTGAGCTCCCTTCTCAAGGTGGTGAAGAGCCTCTCCTGCCTGGAGAAGCTGGAACTCCTGCCCTTCCATAAAATGGGGGAGGATAAGTGGAGGGAAGAGGGGATTCCCTACAGCCTGACCGATACCCCTGTGCCTGCGGAAAGTTTCATGTCAGAGCTGCGGGAGAGATTCTCCCGGGAGGGAATTCCCCTCTAGGCGGAATTACAGGGCCGAAGAGTGGGAGGCCAGATAGTCCGCGACCCCCTCGGAGGTGGCGGTCATGCCCTTGTCCCCCTTGTTCCATCCGGCGGGACAGACCTCTCCGTATTTTTCCGTATGCTGCAGGGCGTCGATCACCCGGAGCATCTCGTCCACATTGCGTCCCAGGGGAAGATTGTTCACCACCTGGTGCTGGACGATCCCGTCCCTGTCTATGAGAAAAGAGGCGCGGAGAGCCACCCCGTCCGGATGCTCAATGCCGTAGTTTCTTGTTATGCTGTGGTTCACATCGGCCACCACGGGGAACTGCACCTGTCCGATCCCTCCCTGATTGACCGGGGTGTTCTTCCAGGCGAAGTGGGTGTACTGGGAATCGATGGATACCCCAATGACCTGCACCCCCTTCTCCTTGAATTTGTCAAGCCGGTTATGGTGGGCTATGATTTCGGAGGGGCAGACAAAGGTGAAATCCAGGGGCCAGAAGAACAGGACCCTGTACTCTCCTTTATGGTCGGAGAGGGAAAAATTCTCCTTGATCATCCCGTCGGGCATGACCGCGGGAGCGGTAAAATCGGGTGCTTCCTTAGCTACTAATACGCTCATCGTTATCTCCTTATTCCTGTGAGGTGCCTTGAATATAGCGAGGAAATACTACCGAGTCAATAAGGAATGCAAAAATAATAAAATTAGTATTGACAAATATAAATAGTGGTGCTATATTTTCATTATCAAAGCAAGGACAGCATCCCATATAAAGTCCCTGTTATTGATTATTTGGATTATTGTTCTGTAACGGTGCTTAATAAGCACTTGGTAACCATTACTGTTTTCTCCCGTTGGCCGGCCTTATCAGCCGGCCAATTTTTTTGCCGGACTAACTCCGCTTTCTCAGCTCCGCCAGACGGGCGTTCAGGGCTTCCAGGTTCCTCTTCAGAAATTCCACTTCTCCCATGAGCATCTCCCTCTCATCGACGGGAACCGGATGAGAGGCGAACCCCATACTCCGCCGGCATCCCCGGCCTCCCCTGTTCATATAACCGGGAATTCCTCCGCCGGAGCAGTAACCGGCGCCTCTGCCTGTTCCGGGACCCAATCCTTCCGGTCCCCTGCGATCTCCTCTAGCCATTTTGCACCTCCTGGGTTGCATCGGCGATTAGGCTTTTTAAACCTCCGCCTCGATCGATTGCGAAAATGAAAATCATTTTCATTTCACGTGTAAAAAAATTACCGGCAATCGGAACAGAGGCCGTAGATGCGTATCACTGCCTCTTCCGCGGTAAACTGATGTTCCCTGTCTATGCACTCCTTCATGGATCCCGGGAGAGTCTCTCCCAGGCATCCGGTCAGATCCTGAACCCTGCCGCATCTCCGGCAGAGCAGATGCTGGTGGGGGCCCTTGCCGCTCAGAGTGTCGTTCAGTTCAAAGACGGCCCGGCCGTCCCCGAAATCGAATTTCCTGACCAGGCCGTTCCGATGGAGAAGCTCCAGGCTGCGGTACACCGTGGTAAGGCCGATTCCCGGTTCGGCTTTTCTCACCTCGGACAGAACCTCCTCCGCACTCAGATGTTCCGGTGTACTTTCCATCACGGAGAAGACAAGCTCCCGGGCGGCGGTGGGCCTGATGCCGCTGTTCTCCAGCTGCCGGCCCCAGCCGTGACCTCTTCCCTGTCCCCTGCCATAACCTCGACCCATAGGAAAACTCCTGATAATGAAAATCATTTTCATTTTGTACTGACTTTCCCCTTTTGTCAATAGTAGGCTTGACTAATTTTCCGGAAAGATATAAATATAACAAAGTTAGGATAGGCTAACGGTTTTGATAAGTGTAAACAGTGGGAAGCCGGGGGGATGATCCCCCGGTTACCCCGATCCCGGAGGAGTTT
The DNA here is from genome assembly GCA_003246505.1 of Spirochaetaceae bacterium. Lineage (GTDB taxonomy): Bacteria > Spirochaetota > Spirochaetia > DSM-2461 > DSM-2461 > SZUA-368. Next base: position 4,779 of record QKAI01000462.1, read on the forward strand.
CCTTGAAGGTTTTCTACCATCATATCTATGAATATAAAAAGGGCCTGAGAAGCCTCGTCCTTCATACGCTCCCGGCGGACTGCCGGGAAGGGGCCGAGACAAAGCTTTCCCAGAACAGTATTCCCTATCTTATCCGGTCCGTGAACGATAGGAAAATCAATATTTTCTTCGGAGAACAGGAGTGTGTCGAGATCATCGCCTCCTTCGGGGACAAGCCCCTCAACGACTTCTCCGATGAGGAGGACTTTATCCTGGGGACAATGCTGGGATACAGCCGCCTCCAGCAGTGCCGCCGTTATCTGCAGAGAAAACAAACCGTTCCCCTCTCGAGGGCGGTATAAAGGAGTTTTATATCATGGCAAAGATTGCTGTTATCTTCGGTTCCACAACCGGTAATACCCGGGCTGCCGCAGAGAGGATCGCCGAAGCCCTTGGTGGTGTCGATCTTATTCCTGCGGACCGGAAAGGACTTTCCCTTTTAAGCGGATACGATGTTCTTCTCCTGGGATCTTCAACCTGGGGCTTCGGCGAACTTCAGGATGACTGGGAGGTTCTGGCCGGAGAGCTCGGGGCTCTTGACCTCCGGGGGAAAAGGGTCTCATTTTTCGGGACCGGAGACCAGGAGGGTTACGGGGACACCTATGCGGACGCCCTGGGAATCCTTTACGACGCCCTGGCCGATACGGGGGCTGAATTCATAGGTTCCTGGCCGACCGAGGGATATACATTCACCGAATCCCGGGCCGTGAGGGGGGGATCCTTCATCGGCCTGGCCCTGGATGAGGATAACCAGGCCGATCTGACCGCGGACAGGATTGACCGGTGGGTTTCCCTGATCAGGGAAAGCACGGGCTGACACCTAGGCGAGGCGTCTGACCTCTCCCGTTTCAAGATGGGGGAGGGATCGGTGCCTGCGGGCTTCCTTTCCCAGAAAGAACGTCTGTCCTATCTGGAGGGCGTCCCCGTGGGATACGAGGAGGATGTCCCTGCCGGAATAGTTACTTTCCAGTTCCCCCACCAGATCGGCAATCCGGTTCCGGACCTCATCGGGGGATTCCACATCCCCCTCCCTGTTGGCCCCGTTTTCCGCGTCCCGTTCCCAGACCCTATGGTAACAGCTGTCGTCCTGACCGTCGTAACGGCCGAAGAAGCGCTCCCGCAGGCGCACATCCTCCCGGGGGAGGGGGCAGCCCAGTATCTCCGCCGCCAGGCGGGCCGTTTCCCTGGCCCTGAGGAAATCGGAGGTGATGATAAGGGTATCAGTTCCCAGGGGCGAACGGCCGACTCCCCCCTCCACCTGCTTCCGCCCGAGGGGGGTGAGGCCCCACTTTACCGTTCCCTCGCCGGGATGGCTGACGATTTTCCCCGCTTCGTTGGCCTCGGAGCGGCCGTGGCGCAGGGCGTAATACCGGTTATTCAAGGCCGAAGCCTTCCCTCTTTATCCTCTGGTTGAAGTACATGTTCACCGTAAAGCAGCTCTGGAGTCCTATGGTGAAGACCGCCACGGGAAGGTTCAGAATAAAATGGACCGACGTGGTCAGAAGGGACGAATTGCTGTCCGAAGGGATGATCAGGCGGGCCAGGAAATTCAACAGGGGCGTGGTAAGGGTATCGATGCCGAAGAAGATCAGCATGAAGACGATCCAGTAGCCGGCGATCTTCCAGAACTCCCCCCTTATGAGGAGGAGGGAGCGGCGGAGCGACTCCCGGGCCGAGGTCTCCTCCTCGAAGACGAGCACCGGATAGAGGAGGGAGAGAAAAACGGCCACCACCAGGGATCCGATGATCAGGGCGAAGACCCCCGCCATGAGAAGGAGGGAGGAGAGCAGGGTGGCCAGAAGCATGGTCACGTATCGGCCCGTCCCTCTCCGCAGGGAATCGAGGATGTTCCATTCCCTCTCCCTTATGAAAAAGGTTTTCACCGCCAGATCGGTCACGACGAACTGGAACAGGGGATTGATCAGAATCATGGCCCCGATGGTCAGGGCGTAGGGCCCGACTCGGAAGGAGGCCAGAATGTCCCCGGTCATATCCGACCCGTACAGGGGGAGGGCGTTGAAGAAATCCCCGTTGGAGGTGAACATGTAATCCATCAGAAGGGTGGTGACGAGGGAATAGAGGGCTACCGGCAGGATGAAGGGGATGAAATTTTTCACCGTCATCCGAAAGGAGTGGTCCAGCAGCTGGCCGAGGGTGTGGGCGTTCAGTGATGTATCCATGGCAATCATCATAGACTATTTTTTTTTCCGGGGGAAGACAGATCGGTGAAAGACGGCTATACTGAACCGGTAATGACCAAAGGGAGGAGATGACATGTCCTACGTGATCGGCGGAATTCAGCAGCTGGGGGTGGGGACTCCCGACGAACAGGGATCCTGCGGGTGGTACGCCCGGGTTTTCGGAATGACCACTCCCATCTTCCGGGAAGCCGCCCCGGCCCCCTTCATGACCCGCTACACCGGAGGGGAAGTCCAGTCACGGTCCGCCACCCTGGCCATCAATCTCCAGGGGGGGAGCGGCTTTGAGATCTGGCAGTACACGAGCCGCAAAACGGTCATGCCCGCTTCTCCGGTCCTCGCGGGGGATCTGGGGATTCTCTACGGCAAGATCAAGGCGATCGATCTGGAGGGCGCCTTCGGCCGGATGAAGGGGGAGGGCGTTGAGATCCTGTCCCCCTCCGTCCTTCCCCTGCCCGACGGGAGGGGCTGTTTCTATATACGCGATCCCTGGGGCAATATTTTCCAGGTCCTGGAGGACAACGACTTCTTCCAGCCCGGGAAGTTTCCCACCGGCGGTCCCTGCGGGGCCGTCATCGGCGTCACGGACTGCGACCGGTCCCTGTCCTTCTACCGGGATCTTCTGGGCTACGACCTGGTCATAGATGACGTGACCGGCAGCTTCGCCGATATGGCCGTCCTGCCCGGCGGGGAGGGACGGTTCCGCCGTATCCTCCTGACCCACTCCCAGCCGCCCCGGGGGCCCTTCGCCCCCGTCTTCGGCACCAGCTACATCGAACTGATCCAGAGCCTGGACAGAAAGGGGGAGAGGATCTTCCGGGACCGGTTCTGGGGCGACGGGGGCTTCATACATCTCTGCTTTGATATTCTGGGCATGGCCGATCTGAAAGGGGCCTGCGAAAGGGCGGGCCACCCCTTTACGGTGGACAGCGCCGACTCCTTCAACATGGGGGAAGCGGCGGGACATTTCACCTACATTGAGGATCCGGACGGTACGCTCATCGAGTTCGTGGAAACCCACAAGATCCCCCTTATGAAGAAATGGAACTGGTACCTGGACCTGAAGAAGAGGGGAGGGAAGCCCCTGCCCCGGTGGATGCTCCGGATGCTCAAGACGAACAGATATTAGGGAAGGCAAAAAAAAGCCGGTCTTATACCGGCTTTTGTGCTGATCGGTGTTGCTCCCTAAGAAGGTCGCCGATTCAGTTCTCATTCAATTCCCCCTGTCTCCCACAGGAGCAGGGATTGAATCTATAATTGTCTGTCCCGGGTCTTCCGGGTCCGCATTCTGGGTGGTACTGACAACTATCACCTCCCTTATTCATGCTATTATAAGTTTAGACCTGACTGTGGGGTTTGTCAAATTTTTATGATGAAATTATTATGGAGATTTTAGCCGCCCGGTGCGGTAAAGGAGTATTTTATGAAACGTTATTTTCTGTTGGGTTTTCTGCTGTTCGCCGCCGGATTGGCCGGGGCCCAGGACATCACCGGCTACTGGAAGACGATCGACGACGTGACCGGTGAGGTCAAGTCCATCTGCGCCGTCTATGAGAAGGGGGGGAAGATTTTCGGCCGTATCCTGGTCATCTTTGAGGAAGGGGCCTATCTGGAGGATTTCCGGAACCCCGCCAAGGTGGCCGAAGAGGTGGCCGGATCTCCCTTCTACTGCGGGCTGGACTTCATCTGGGACATGGAAAAATCCGGATCCCACTATAAAAAGGGAACCATCATGGATCCGGAGAACGGAAAGAAGTACTCCTGCGAAATGTGGCGCGAGGGGGCGAATCTTCTGGTGCGCGGCAAGATCGGCCCCTTCGGCCGGAATCAGACCTGGGTTCCCGTGGACGGCTCCGAGGGAACCCCCGCCGGCCTGACCCTTCCCGCCCTGAGCAGTTTCACTCCGGTCATTCCGGACTGATCCCTCCCCGGAATTTTTTCAGGGGCAGCAGCTTCATCGTTCCCGGCTGGGCGAAGGACCGGGAACGGGATTCGGAGAGTAGTGCCGCCCGGCGGCGCATCTCCGGGCTGTTGAGCAGGGCGCACAGGTAATCCGCCTCCTCCCGGCTGGCGCAGGCGATATAGCCGTGCATGGCCTGATTGGGGATGGCACCGGTGATGACCGCCGCCTCCAGCTGTTTCGCTCCCATGGCCCGCCAGACCACCTTCCAGGGGGCGAAGGTATAGGGGCCCACGCCGAAAAGGGCGTACCAGGTTTTTTTCGCGAAACGGGATTTCCGGCCCTTCAGGATCTTTTTGTTCTTCTTCAGATAGGCCCAGACCCGGGGATACTCCTTCTCCAGAACGTCCTCTCCCAGTATCCGTCCCTCCCGGTCGTAGGGGAGCAGAACCCAGCGGCTCGGCTCCGCCCGGTTCTCCCCCACGTCGCCGCTCCGCAGCAGGGGATGGAGCAGCTCCTCCTCCAGACCGGGCTTTTCATCGAAGAAAAAGACCCCGTTCGCCCCCAGGGTGTTTATTCCCTGCCGGATGGGGTAATCCGATCCCCCCTCTCCCTCCAGCTCCCTTTCCACCAGGAGTCCCCCCCGATTCACCAGGAAGGCGGGACCCCCCTGTTTCTCGTAAACCAGGGGGTAGGCCGTTTCCCCCCCCCGGGTGCCCAGAAGGTAGAAGCAGGCCCGGCTGGTATGGGTGAAGGCCTCCGCATGGGAGATGTCCACGGCCCTCTCCGCCCGGATGCCGGGAAAGCGGCGGAACGCCTCGGTCGCCCTGTTCCCCTTGAGCAGGGAGCGGGGCAGAACCACGGCGAATCGCCCTCCCATTTTCAGGTAGCGGTTGATCGAGTGGTAGAATATCAGGCCCGCCACGTCCCCCCGGCTTTCGCCGAGAAGCAGGGAAAAACTCTTCTTCACGGGCATATACTCCATCCAGAGGGGGCGGATCTTCTCCCTGTATTCTGGAGTGAGGTCTGTGTAATTGACGAAGGGGGGATTCCCCAGGTAGAGATCGCAGGGGGGAATGGGGAACTCCTCCAGCAGTATGTCCCCGGGGTAGTAGTGCACGTTGGGATAGTCCCGGGTCACCGGTTCCACCGCTTCGAAGATGGTGCGGTTCCGTTCCACCCCGTAGAACTGGATGTGTCCGTATTTCCGGGCCAGGGGCAGGAGGAAATTCCCCGAGCCCGCCGCCGTATCCACCACGGAGCCGATCCGCGAGTAGTCGAACCGTCCGGCGATCTCCCGGACCACGTGGGCGCCGGTGAAGAAGATCCCCTCCCGCTTCCTCGTTTCCCTGTCGATCCGGCTCTCTATGGCAGTCAGATCCCTCTCTCCCGTTTCAGATGACATATGCCGATCAGGATAGTTCAGCTCCGCCGGGCTGTCAACATCCCCTTGATGTTGAAGGGACCGGTTGGTACAATGGGCCATGGCAGTTCCCTTATATCCGGACAAACTCAAGGGCACGGAAATTACCGGCCCCGGCCCCTGGGCCGACTATATGCGAAGCCAGGGGCGGTATGCCGATTTTCAGGCGCCCCCCCTCATGATCTTCACCTGGCAGAAATCCCTCTTCTCCTGGATCAAATCCCGCTATGCCCAGAAAGGGCTGCGGGATTTTCCCGGGGAGGTGATCCTCCTGAACGGACGGCTCTCCCACGAGGGTTACGGAGAAGGGGGCGATCCCGCGGTGGGAGTGGCCTTTGGCTTCGGCATCGGTGCTCCGGCGGCGGTCTTCATGATGGAGGCCCTGGCCGCTCTGGGGGTCCGCCGTTTCCTGGGGCTGGGGACGGCGGGCGGCCTGGGAGGGGGAGCCCTCTCCCCCGCCGTGGGGGATGTGGTTCTGGCGGATCGGGCCTTACGGGACGAGGGGACCAGTTACCACTACCTTCCCGAGGGGAGGGAAGCCCTGCCCGACCGGGGGGAGACGGAACGCCTGGGGGGACTTCTCGCCGGGAAGGGTTACTCTCTGCTCCGGGGGCCGGTCTGGTCCACGGACGCCTTTTACCGGGAGACCGGGGAGGAGCTCGCCTACCATCTC
>QKAI01000089.1 GCA_003246505.1 Spirochaetaceae bacterium
TATCGTTGTACCCCACCGCGTTGGCGATCTCATCGACGCATCTATCGGTGGAATGGAGCAGATGGATGGCCTGTTCAATCCGGAATTTCTGCAGAAACTGGAGTATGGTGATTTTGTTATACTGCTTGAACACCCGCATCAGATGTTTCTGGGAGATGTGAAGAGAGTCGCTGAATTCGGCGAAGTCGATATCCTTTGAGTAGTTTATCTTTATGTGGTGTATGCTTTTATCGATAATTTTCCTATGCCTGTCATTCATGTCCGGTACATCGTGGATGACGAAATTAAGGAGTTTGCATATGAGTATTCTGACATAGCTTTCCAGAATGATCTGGTAATTATAGGATTTGAGGGAATATTCCGTATACATGGTATTGAACATCTCCGCGATGAAGAAGGTATCCCTGTTTTTCAGGGCCATGTCGTCGGTGTAGGTGTAGTTCCTGTTGTTGATGTAGTGGGAAAAAAAGACCGAATCCAGCTGCCCCTCCGAGGAGGCCCGGATCCGGGATTCCAGGAATTCCGGATCGATGAGGCAGTTGATCACCTTGAGATTGTTGTCCGGAGTCGATTCAAAGGTATGGGCCATCCAGGTGTTTATGATGCAGATGTCCCCCATCTTCACGGGATAGAGCTCATCCTCTATGCGATGGTTTCCCGCCCCCTCTTCGATATAGACGATCTCCACGAAATTATGCGTGTGGAGGGGGACGTTGTCCTTCCTGTGGTCGTATTTGTTCAGGACAATTTTCTCTTTGCCGTAAGACGCCAGATAGTATGTGGTCATGTTCCGATTGCTAACCTTTTGATCTCTTATGCTTATTACGCGCCGATCCTGGAGGAATTATAATCGAAGAAAGTTTATATATCAATATACCGGTTAGCCCCTGGGCAGAATGGCCGATGGGGTTCATGCTCTCCGGTATAAAAAGGAGTTTCGCTTTATGAAAAAAACGGGGTTATTCATTCTCATGCTGCTTATGCTCATGGCTCTTCCCTCCCTGCTGTTTGCTGCGGGCAAGGAGGATGCGGCCAAGGCGGGCGGACCGGTTAAACTGACCTATCTGGTCGCCAGCGGTACGGACCAGACCCAGGCTCAGGTCATGGCCGACGCCTATACGGCGCTCCATCCGGAAGTCACCTTTGAACTGGAGCTGCGCCCCGGCGGAGCCGACGGGGACAATATCGTCAAGACGCGCCTGGCCACGGAGGAGATGACCGATCTTTTCTACTACAACGCGGGCTCCCTCCTGGTGGCCCTGAACCCCACGGAGACCCTGGTTGACCTGGCGGACGAGCCCTTCATGGACGTGGTGGACGATGCCTTCAAGATGACCGTGGCCAAGGGGGAGGGCGTCTTCGGCGTTCCCAACCAGACCGCCATGGGAGGGGGAATCCTCTATAACAAGAAAATTTACGCCGACCTGGGCCTCAGGGTACCGAAAACCTGGGCGGAATTCGCCGCCAACAACGAGAAGATCAAGGCCGCCGGCCTGACTCCGGTCATCGCCACCTACGGCGACTCCTGGACCTCCCAGCTTTTCGTCCTGGCCGATTACTACAACGTTCAGGCGGCGGTACCTGATTTCGCCGAATCCTATACGGCCAACAGGGCGAAATACGCCAATACCCCCGCGGCCAGAGCCGGTTTCGACCACCTGAAAGAGGGCTTCGACAAGGGCTGGTACCAGTCCGGTTTCGCCACGGCCAAATACAACCAGGGCCTGGAAATGCTGGCCACCGGCCAGGGCGCCCACTACCCCATGCTCTCCTTCGCCCTGACCGCCATCAAGGAGAACTGGCCCGGAGAAGTGGAGAACATCGGCTTCTTCGCCCAGCCCGGGGCCAGCGCCGACAAGAACGGCGCCACCATCTGGATGCTCTCGGCCAACTACATTCCCAAGACCACCACCGGGGCCAGGCTGGCCGCCGCCAAGGACTTCTTCGCCTTCATCGTCTCACCGGAGGGAATCGCCACCATGAATGCGGGCTTCCCCCCTTCAGGGCCCTACCTGGTGAAGGGAGCCAAGCTTCCCGCCGACGTGCTTCCCGCGGTCAACGACATCTCCTCCTACATCGACGGGGGCCATTCCGCGCCGGCCCTGGAGTTCCTCTCCCCCGTGAAAGGCCCGAGGCTGGAACAGTTCTGCGTCGCCGTCGGCACGGGGCAGATGTCCCCGGAGGAGGCCGCCGCCAACTATGACAAGGACGTGGCCAACCAGGCCAAGCAGTTAGGTCTTGCCGGCTGGTAAGATAGATTTTTCGTTCATCCCGGAAATCTCCCCCGGTAGCCCCGGGGGGGATTTTTATCCATAAGGAGAAATTGATGAGGAAAAGAGGTAGCAAGACGGCCCTGACCATGTCCTATCCGAACTGGTTCTACCTGCCCGCCGTAATCACCTTCGCGATATTTTTCATATGGCCGACCCTGTCAGCCTTCTACTACAGCCTCACCAGGTGGACGATTTTCGACGCCACTTTCATCGGGCTTGAGAACTATGCCCAGTTCCTGTCCGATCCCATGCTGTCCATCGGCCTGAAGAACACTTTCATCTACGGCATCCTGACCAGCGGCCTGAAGACGGTCCTGGCCCTGCCCCTGGCTGTCCTGCTCACATCGGGCATCCGGTTCAAGGGGTTCTACCGGTCCCTGGTCTTCTTTCCGGTCCTGGTCAGCACCATCGCCGTGGGCATCACCTTTTCCATCCTGATGCAGCCGAACGAGGGACTCTTCAATGTCCTGCTGGCATCGGTGGGCGCCCCCCGGGTGGACTGGCTCGGCAATCCCCGCCTGGCCCTTTTCTCGGTCATTTTCGTGGATGTCTGGAAGGGAATCGGCATCGCCACTGTCATTTTCATGGCGGGCATCCTGGCGATACCCCAGGACTATTTCGACGCGGTCAGGCTGGAGGGGGGATTCTGGATCAAGTTCCGCCACGTCATCATCCCCCTGGTCCGCAATTCTACCTTCACGGTCATTCTGCTCTCTTTCATAGGTGGATTAAGGACCTTCGATCTGATCTGGGCCATGACCGGGGGCGGGCCGGGATTCGCCTCGGACGTGCTCACATCCATTATCTACAAGCAGTACCAGGCCGGGTTCTACGGCCTCTCCACAGCGGGGAACGTCATTCTTTTTCTCATGGTGACGATTCTCGTTTTCCCCCTGAGGAGCTTCTTCAACAGCAGGGAGATCGAGGTATGAATAAAAGGAAAAGATCCCTCAAAGCCTCCCTGGGGAATATTATCGTCTTCGTCCTGATGATCGCCGTTTTCGTCATGCCCTTCCTCTACATCATCCTCATGGCCTCCAAGAGCGCCAGGGAATCGGCGCTGATGCGGTTCAGCCTCCCCGAGACGAATCTGCTCTTCCGGAATCTGGGACAGGTCGTCTCCTTCCGTGATTACGAGATGTTCCGTGCTCTGTTCAACAGCACCCTGCTGACCCTGGGGGCCGTCTCCCTGGTGGTCGTCTTCGCGGCCCTCTTCGCCTTCGTGGCCCAGCGGAAGAACGACAGAATCGCCACCCTGCTGATGGGGGTCCTGGTGGCGGGGCTGATGATTCCCCCCTCCGTGGTGCCCACCATCTCCCTGCTGAGAACCCTGGGCATCTACAAGACCCTTTACGGGATGATCCTGATCGACGTGGCCCTGTTCCTGCCCTTCGCCGCCATGATCTTCCGGACCGCCATGACCGGGATTCCCCGGGATCTGGACGAGGCCTCCTACATCGACGGGGCGGGCCCGCTCTCCATCTTCTTCCAGGTCATCCTGCCCCTGCTCAAGCCGGCCATCGTCACGGTGGTGGTAACCAGTTCGGTCAACATCTTCAACGATTTCGTCGGGCCCCTCTATTTTTTGCCCGGGGCGAAAAACGTGACCGCCCCCCTTACTCTGTACAACTATATCAGCCAGTTCAAAACGGAGTGGAATCTCCTCTTCGCCAATGTTCTCGTCGTAAGCGTCATACCGCTCCTTATCTTCATTTTCTTCCAGCGCCAGCTGGTGTCGGGAATGATGGGCGGAGCTGTCAAAGGATAAAAAAACATGCCAAAAGTATCAGAAATGAAAGTGAATTACCTCAACGCCGTCTCGGGGGTCACCGAACCGCCCCAGTTCTCCTGGGCCATAGAATCCCCCTTTCGCCACTGCGTGCAGAAGCAGTACCGGATACAGATCGCCGGGGACAGCCTCTTTACGGATATCCTCTTCGATACGGGCCTCGTGGACAGCGCCGAATCGGCCCACGTCAAGGTGGAAGGCTTTATCCCCGGGGAGGGGCGGGCCTACTACGCCCGGGTCCGGGTCACCACAGAAGCGGAGGGGGAGGGGACCGCCACGTCGGGATTCAGCGGCGGTGTGAAGATGCTCGGGGGGCTGGGGAATCCGGGGGAATTGAAAAAACATTTCATCACCGCGGAAAAACCGGAGGACCGGGAAAAGGCCCGGGGGACCTATCTCCGCAGGGAGATCGTGATCACCAAAAAGATCAAATCCGCCCTCATCTTCTCCACCGCCCAGGGGCTCTATCAGCTTCACCTGAACGGGAAAAAGGTCTCCGGGGATCAGCTCGCCCCGGGATGGACAAGCTATGACCACCGGCTCCTCTACCAGAGCTACGACGTGACCGAGCAAATGGGGGAAGGGAAAAATGTCCTCGGGGCCCATCTGGGGGCCGGATGGTACAAGGGGGACATCAGTTTCCTGCACATCAAGAATTTCTACGGCGATTTCGCCTCCCTCTCCCTGCGCCTGGATCTGGAGTACGCCGACGGGAGCAGGGACCGCCTCTACAGCGACGGGAGCTGGAAGGGCTGCTACAGCCCCGTCCTCAACGCCGAAATCTACGACGGGGAGGAGTACGACGCCCGCCTGGAGCAGGACGGATGGGACCGCCCCGGCTTTGATGACTCCGCATGGACCGCCGCGGCCCCCTGCGGTTGCACCGCTTCGGCCATCGAAGCCCAGACGGGCTGCCCCGTCGCGCAGCAGGAAACCCTGCTGCCGAAGCTGGCCTTCTTCACCCCCAGGGGGGAGCGGGTCATCGACTTTGGACAGAACATGTCCGCCCTGCCCGAGATCTCCGGCCAGGGGAAAGGGGGGGACACCATCATCCTCACCTGCTTCGAAGTCCTGGACGGGGAGGGGAATGTCTATACGGACAATCTCCGGGATGCGAAGCAGAGGGTCGTCTACACCCTAAAGGATGACAAGCCCTTCACCTACAAGCCCCATTTCACCTTCTACGGCTTCCGCTTCATCCACGTGGAATCCTTTTGCGGCAGGGCGGACCTGGATAACTTCCGGGCCCAGGTCCTCCATTCGGACATGGAACGGACCGGGACCTTCGAATGCTCCCATCCCGGCCTGAACCAGCTGCAGCACAATATCCTCTGGGGGCTCAAGAGCAATTTCGTGGACGTTCCCACCGACTGCCCCCAGCGTGACGAGAGGATGGGCTGGACCGGGGACTCCCAGATCTTCTGCCGGACCGCCACCTTCAATATGAACACCTACACCTTCTTCAGCAAATGGCTGAAGGATCTCGCCCTGGATCAGAAAGCCGCCGGGGGAGTGCCCCATGTGGTCCCGGACCTGCTCAACAAATATTCCTTCGACAACTGGCTTCTGAACGAGGGGACCCACTCGGCGGCCGCCTGGGCCGACGCGGCGGTGATCAATCCCTGGGTGCTCTATCTGATGTTCGGTGACAGGGCCGTGCTGGAGACTCAGTATGAGAGCATGAAGGGTCTCATCGATTTCATGCGGACCCACTCCCGGGACAATATCTGGAACTACAAGCTCCAGTTCGGCGACTGGGTCGCCCTGGACGCTGAGGAGGGCAGCTATTTCGGAGCCACGCCGAACGATCTCACCTGCACCGCCTACTACGCCTACTCCACGGGCCTGTTCGTGAAGATATGCCGGATACTGGGCAAAGATGAAACGGCCGACGAATACGAAGCGCTTCGGAAAGAGGTTGTCCGTACCTTTCAGAGGACATTCTTCAACGGGGACGGCTCCATGACGGTTCAGACCCAGACCGCCCATATCCTCGCCCTTTACTTTAATCTGGCCCCCCGGGATTACGTGCCCCGGACCGTGGCCGGGCTCAAAGCGCTCCTTGAGAAGGAGAAGGGCCATCTGGTCACCGGCTTCGTGGGCACCCCCTATTTCTGTCATGCCCTGAGCGAGAACGGGTGCCTTGAGGAGGCCTACGATCTTCTGCTCAAGGATGACTTCCCCTCCTGGCTCTATCAGGTGAAGAAGGGGGCCACCACAATCTGGGAGCATTGGGACGGCATCAAGCCGGACGGTTCCATGTGGAGCGCCAACATGAACTCCTTTAACCACTACGCCTACGGCGCCATAGGGGAGTGGCTCTACCGGGTCGCGGCGGGCATCGATGCGGACGAGACCCGCCCCGGATTCTCCCACAGCGTCGTGGCTCCGAGAATCGGCGGCGGCCTGACCTGGGTCAGGAGCAGCTATGATTCGATCTACGGAACCCTCGGGGTGGACTGGAAGGTTGAAAAGGACGATGGGATCTCCAAACGGATTGTCCTGAGGGTGGATATTCCCCCCAATACCTCCTCGACCATAAAACTCATGGACGGGGCGGGGCTCATAGAAGGGGACGGCCTTGAGTTCCGCTCCCGGGAAGGGATCCTCCAGGCGGAGGCCGGTTCGGGGAGATACGCCATTGTCTTTGAATTAGCCTGAGGGGACACCGGGGGGGCTGGAGCTCCCCCGGTGGGAGAGCCGGTACTCCCGGGGGGAACAGTTATAAACGGACCGGAAAAGCCGGGAGAAGTAATTGCTGTCGCCGAAGCCGCAGGAAAAGGCGATTTCCGTTATATGGCGGGAGGTGAATTCCAGCAGGCGGCATGCTTCCTGGAGCCTGACGTTCTTCAGGTAACATCCTGGGGACATCCCGTAAATTTCCGAAAATATCCGGCGCAGATGGCGGGCGGAGACATTGGTTATCCCCGCGATGTCCTCCAGGGACAGCTCATCCCCGTAATGGCTGTGGATATGGGCAGAGGCGACGCTGGCATAGAGTGTGTTCGTGCTTCCCCCCTCCTTCATCCTCTCCTCCGCCAGGCGTGACAGATAGAAGCACATGCTGCCGAAAAGGGACAGGATAAGGGCAGGATCACCCTCTTCGCGGCAGGTCTTCCCGTATTCGTCGATAAGAAGCCCCGTAAGCTCCTCCAGGCAGATCGCCTGCTTCCCGTCCAGGGAGGTCCGATGCTCGATCATGCCGTCAAGATGGCGTCTCGGTTCCACGGAGAAGAGGGCCTGGTAGCCGGAGAGAGAGGCTAATCCGGGATATTGGCGATGGGGCAGGACGGGGTCGAACATGATATTGCAGATCTCCAGATTCACCGTGTCTTCGAAGCGGTGGACCGTATCGCCGGTCAGAACAAAAACATCCCCCCGGCCTGTCGAATAGGATCTCTCCTCAATAATGTGCAGGCCCTGACCGGAAAGAATCATGACCATCTCCGTAAAATCGTGCCGGTGGGGGGAGAAGTTCCTATTGATGATGCCCCTTTCAATATAAAAACCGGGAACCGGGGAGTGATACTGGTCAAAATAATACTTTCTCATGTCCGGATTATGCTATGATCTGGCCCTTTTGTATAGTTTTTTATTTCGATAGGACGGATAAACTCCCTGTTATGGAAAACAGGGAAATAGAGAAAAGAAAGGAACGGTGGAACGCTTTCCATGATGGGGAAAGGGCGGATCCCTTTTTGTTCATCATCCGGGTCGTGGACGGGGATGATCCCTCCCCCCCGCTCTGGCCTGACAGAATCAGGGACCGGGTTGACTGGATGGAGCGGGAGTATTACCGCCAGCTGGAGAGTCTGGAATGGCTGAAGGATGACGGCATTCCCTTCATCGATATGATCTCCGGAACGGAAATCTTTGCGGAGGCCTTCGGTTCGCCCGTTGAAAGGGATCGGGACAGCATGCCCTTTGCCCTGCCCGCGGTCTTCTCCCCGGGGGAGGCGGAAAAGATCGGGAAGCCCGATTTGATGAATTCCACCCTGTCAGTCCAGTTTGAAATGGGGGATGAAGTCTTTGCCAGGATCAGGAAGTCCACCGGCCACAGGCCGGTTTTCCGTCTTCCCGATATTCAATCCCCCATGGACATCGCCGCACTTCTCTGGGCGAAGGAGGATTTCTTTCCGGCCATGCTGCTTGAGGGCGATTCGGTTGAGCGGCTGGCCGGGAAGATCCTGGAACTGGAATTCGATTTCTTCGATGCCTGGTTCGCCCGGTACGGAAAGGACTTCGTGGCCCATTATCCCGAGTACTACATGCCCCGGGGGGTGACCCTGTCGGAGGATGAGATCGGGGCGGTCAGCGCCGATCTGTTCGACCGGTTCTTCCTGCCCAATCTGAATGCCCTGTCCCGGCGCTACGGGGGAATCGGCATACACTGCTGCGCCGACTCCCTTCACCAATGGGGAGGATTCGCCCGGATCGACAATCTGCGTGTCCTGAACCTGAATCGGCCGGCGGAGGTTCTGAGAAAGGCAATTCCCTATTTCAGGGATAAAACCCTATTCCTGCCCGTCAGCAACGGGGAAGGGGATCGGCCCTTCTATCCGGACAGGGACGTCACTTCCGGTGACCGGGGGAGGATCATCTACCACTATGCCCTGTCCGACCGGGATGAGGCGAAGGACCTCTCCTGCCGCCTGAACGATCTGCGCGAGTCATTGCCCCAGGCCGAATGCTGAGTCTTCAGCGGGCTTCTGAGCCTTTCGGCAGAAGACAGGACATTCCCCTTTCCGCTTCCCCGTATATGACATCGTCAATACAGTGAATAAATTCCATGATACAGGGGCAGACCAGGGAGTAATGGACGCGATTCCCGTCCTTCCTGTCAATCAGAATTCCCGATTGCTTCAGCAGGGATAAATGCTTAGAGACGGTGGACACATCCGCTCCTACTGCTTCAGTTAACTCCGTAACGGACAAATCTTCCCTGGAAAGCAAATCCACCATGAATATGCGAGTGGGGTGGGCAAGGGCTTTTATGACCTTCGCGCGGGCCTGGGCGAGCTTTTTTTCTTTCTCATGACTCATTGCTAGAATGTGGTTTTTTTTCTTCATTTCGTCAATATCTTCTTGACTCTATTTGGCATATTTGCCAAATTACCAATATAATTGATTTGATGGGGGAAGGACATGCCGGAGAAGAAGATTGGTTTCTTTGCTAAATATTTAACCCTTTGGGTAGCTATCTGTATTGGCTTGGGAGTGGCGATCGGAGTTGCCTTTCCCCCTATCCCCGCCTTTCTGGGAAAACTGGAATACGCGAATGTCTCCCTGCCCGTGGCCGTCCTTATCTGGCTCATGATATTTCCTATGATGCTGAAGGTGGATTTCAAGAGCATTGCCAATGCGGGGAAAAGGCCGAAGGGACTTGTCGTCACCCTCATTGTCAACTGGTTGATCAAACCTTTCTCCATGTACCTTATCGCCCGGTTTTTCATTAAAGTCGTTTTCAAGACGATTATCCCGGATATTCTGGCGACAGATTACATAGCCGGGGCTGTTCTATTAGGGGCGGCGCCCTGTACGGCCATGGTTTTTGTCTGGAGTTACCTGTCCGACGGTGATCCGGGATACACCGTTGTCCAGGTTGCCCTGAACGATCTGATAATACTATTGGCCTTCGCACCCATAGTCGCCCTGTTGCTGGGAGTCAACGATGTCCAGGTTCCGATGGATACCCTGTTTATGTCCGTTGTGCTCTTTGTTGTAATACCCCTGACTGCGGGATTCATAACCCGGAATCTCCTGATAAAAAGTCATGGGACTGACTGGTTTGAACGGGTCTTCTGCAGAAAATTCGACGGGATTACCGAAGCCGGCCTTCTTCTGACACTGGTGATCATCTTTTCTTTTCAGGGCGAAACCATTATCGCCAATCCCGTAGCGATAATTTTAATCGCCATCCCCTTGATCATTCAAACCTATCTCATCTTCTTCCTCGGATTCGGCTGGTCCAGACTATGGAAAGTTCCCTATCAGATCGCCGCACCGTCGGGACTGATAGGGGCATCCAATTTCTTTGAACTGGCCGTAGCCGTGGCAATAAGTCTCTTCGGACTCTCTTCCGGGGCCACCCTGGCAACCGTCGTCGGGGTTCTCGTCGAAGTTCCCGTCATGCTGAGTCTCGTGAGAATCGCGAGGTCGATGAAAGATCGATTTCCCCAGCAGGAGATGGCGCCCGCCGGTGAATGATGCACATTCGCACCGCTTTATCGTCTATGCACAAGAAATAGTGTAATCCATTCAATTCACCCGGGAAAAGGTATGGGTGAATTTGATCAGATCCATAGAGGATTCAATACCGAGGCCTTCCCGAAAAAGTCACCCCCGCTGCCCTGTTGTTGAATAACCGGCATGATGCCTAAGACTATTTTCCTCTCAAATAGTCATGGGCGACTAACTGGACTCCCTTTTGAAATAATTGTAGAAGGATGTCAGGGAATAAAAAATTCTTCCGGAAGCTGTTATTAAAATCATGGAGAGATTTAGCTTGAGTCA
Organism: Spirochaetaceae bacterium; assembly: GCA_003246505.1. Classification (GTDB taxonomy): domain Bacteria; phylum Spirochaetota; class Spirochaetia; order DSM-2461; family DSM-2461; genus SZUA-368. The sequence continues at coordinate 10,576 of QKAI01000089.1, forward strand.
TGAATTAACCATATCGGACGGTACCCGAGGGCGCCTATGGCATATACACCGTGGATGATTTGGAGGCCATCAACGAAAGTGAAGAGACTCTTTCCCGGGTACATTATCAAATGGCGGATCTTGATCTGAAGACTGAAGAGTGCTGGACTCCCATTGGCAATAATGCCGAAGAAGATCATAACGAATTTAGGGGTTATCCCTATCTATCAGTATTGTATGAATTGGTTTTATTTCTACTGAGTATCCTCGGGTGCCGGAAATAAAAAAAGCAGCCCCGACGGACTGCTTTCTCTACCTGCGGTAGAGAAGACTTGAACTTCCACGGCCTTGCGACCACTAGCCCCTCAAGCTAGGGCGGTTCGT
>QKAI01000188.1 GCA_003246505.1 Spirochaetaceae bacterium
AATCCTCTCCTCCCTCGCGGGGGACTTCCCCGTGGAGACCCACCTGGGCCTGGTGGAGACGAGCATCGGGAAAATGGTCCCCCTCCTGACCGATGAGGAGAGGCGGCTGAACCCCCTGGGTCTCAAAGCGGAGCCCTACAACACCCTGATTTTGGACAGGGACGCCTTTGTGGGGGACTTGCCCCGGTCGCCGGCCATCAAGCTGGTTTCTCCCATCCAGGCCTGGGTGGACCGCAAACTGTTCATTCACAATCTGGGCCATGCCGCCGCGGCCTACCTGGGTCGCAAGTACTTCCCCGACGAACCCTTTCTGGCCCCTCTCATGGAGCATGACTGGTTCGTCGCCTCCGTACGGGAAACGATGCTCGAGGGGGCGAACATCCTCATGCACGAATACCCCCGGGTTTTCATTCTCTCCGATCTGATCCACCATATGGAGGACCTGCTGGACCGGTTCGCCAATCCCGCTTTGGGCGATACGGTCCAGCGGGTGGGACGGGATCTGAACCGCAAGCTGGGCCGGAACGACCGGATCGTGGGGGCCATGAGGACCGCCGTGGACAGGGACCTTCCCATCGGGCAGCTCTGCCGGGTCTACCTGGCCGCCATGGAGTTCGGGGAGGGATCCTCCGAGGAGGGGGACCGGGATGTAACCCGTCTCTTCCGGGAAGAGGGGGTGGAGAAAACTTACCGAAGGATCTCCGTGGCCGGACAAGGGCCGGACGGGGCTGACAGGATCATCATGGAGGGGCTCAGGAACGCGGCCCCGGTCCGGGAGGATATGAAAAGAATATCCTGATCAGATGGCGGGCATCACATTGCCCCCGCAGACGGGAATGATGGCCCCGGATATGAAACCGGCCAGATCGGATGCCAGAAAGGCCGCCAGATTGGCGATATCCCGGTCCGTTCCCCGGCGCTTCAGGGGCACGTTCTTTATATAGGCGTCGTTATCCGCGCCCAGTCCCTGCACCCGTTCCCTCTCGCTGACGGTCCACCCGGGAGCGATCTGGTTCACCGTGATTCCGTGCTCCCCTATCTCCCTGGCCAGAACGCGCAGGACCCCGTCCATGCCCCTCTTTCCGGCGACGTAGGCCGATTGGGTGGGGGCGCACTGGAGGGAACACTCCGTATTGATGCCGATGAAGCGGCCCGCCCCCCCTTGAATCATGGCGGGAATGAAGGCCTTGGCCAGGAGCACGCTCTGCATGACGCTGGAACGGAACTGGCTTTCGTAATCCCCGATCTCCTGATCCAGGATCGATTTCCATGGGTATTGGATGACCGCATTATGGATGATGATGTCCGGATCCCCCAGGGAGCGGCCTATCTCCTCCTTCATGGCCATGACGGACTCGAAGTCGGTGATATCCGCCTGGACGGGAAGGGCGGATCGGCCCAGGGTCCGGATCTCATCCACCAGTTCCTGTGCTTTGGGGCTGTTTCTGTGGTAGTGGACGGCCACGTCGGCGCCGCAGCGGGCAAGGGTTCTGGCCATGACCCGTCCCAATTCTCCGGTGGCGCCCGTTATCAGGGCGATCTTTCCCGTTAAGTCGATATTCATCGGTTCCTCCTTACAGGCGGTTCGACGCCATTTCTTCCTCCAGCCGGCGGTACAGGGAGGGGGTAACCTCCTCCGCCAGCTCCTCCCGGGGCGTCAGGACGGGATTCCAGGCCCCGCTGCTCATCTCCCCGTATCCCAGGGCGGCGTGTTCCAGGTAGAAGGAGGGATGGGCGTTCCGATTCCCCCCGTAGAGGGGATCCCCGCAGAGGGGCAGGCCCAGATCCCGGCACATGACCCGGATCTGGTGAAAGCGGCCGGTCATCAGCCTTATGAGCACATGCCGTTCTCCCTTCCGGCCGGGGGCCTCATCCAGGGCCACTATCTCCAGGAAGGAGGGGGCCCCGCCGCTTCTCACCGCCACCGCCTTGCCCCCCTTCTGCTTCAGATAGGCCTTATGGACGCCCAGGAAGTCCTCCGGTCTATGGCGCCTATCCCACTCCGTCCTGGCTATATAGTATTTATGCCAGCGGTGCTCGGCTATCTGCCGGTTGTGAAAGGCCACCGCCTCCCTGGAACGGGCGGTGAGGACGATGCCGCAGGTGACCCCGTCCAGCCGGTGGGGCAGATAAACCGGGGAATAACCGGCCCTCTCCATGAGGGAGATAAGGGAGTCCCCTCTGTCGCCGGCCCTTCTCTCGCAGACAAGGCCGGGTGGTTTGTAGACCACCAGTTCGTTTTCCGTTTCCCGCATGATGCGGAAAGGGGGGGCGTAGGTCATATTCGGGAGAGAATTTCCTGAACCCGCCCTATCTGGCCGTCTTCCAGGCGCACCTTTATGCCATGGGGGTGGAAGGAGGAGTTGGTCAGGATATCCTTTACCATCCCCCGGGTCAGACGTCCGCTTCTCTGGTCCTGCTTCAGGACGATATTCACCTCCACTCCGGGGTGGATATTTTTTCTTTCCTGTCCGTTCATAGGGCCATAGTAGAATATTCGGCGGGAATTTTCCATAAGTTCGCCGGCATCTTTCTCCGGGATGTTATATACTTTCTCCGAGGGAGGTCACCATGAAAGGCAAACTTCTTAAGAATATAGAGAGGGTCTACACCTTTGACGACGGTAGGAACGTCCACACCAACTGGGATATCCTCCTGGAAGGGGGCGTCATCAAAGAGCTGGGACCCTCCCTCTCTTCCCGGGGCGGAATGGAGGGAATCGAAATCATCGACTGCACCGGCCTCACGGCGCTGCCCGGGTTCATCAATACCCACCACCACCTCTACCAGACCCTGTTCCGGGGGATTCGGGAGGTTCAGGAGATGCCCCTTTTCCCCTGGCTCAAGGGTCTTTACGAATTCTGGAAGTACCTGGACGAGGAGACGGTCTACTACGGCGCCC
>QKAI01000336.1 GCA_003246505.1 Spirochaetaceae bacterium
AATTAAAAAAATCAAATATGAGTTGATAAAAATATAACAAAATGTTATATTCCTGCTATAGACTAATATAAAAGGAATTCCCTATGAAAAAGTTGCTTCCCCCTATATTGTCCCTCTCCTTTCTTCTTTTTTCCTGTGTCAGCCAGGGAGAGGGCACTTTTCAGCCAACCGCGGACTATGTGGACATGGACCGCTTCCTGGGTGACTGGTATGTGATCGCCATCATCCCCACGGTGTTCGAAAGGGAGATAGCCAACGGGGTGGAGAATTATTCGCTCACCCCGGAGGGGGAGATACGCGTCCGGTACAGCTTTCGGAAGAAAACGCCCCAGGGAAAGGAGAAGGTCATGTATCAGCGGGGCTGGGTCGTGGACCGGAAAACCAATGCGGAATGGCGCGTCCGCCCCCTATGGCCTCTCTAGCTTCCCTACTATGTACTGGAACGGGGGGAGAATTATGATTACACTGTTATAGGGACGAACAGTTTCGATTATCTCTGGATCATGTCCCGCACACCCGCAATGGATGCTGATCTGCTGGAGGAGATAATCGGCCGTATGGCGGCGAGGGGTTACGACAGGGATAGAATCATTTTTATGGAACAGAGCTGGAAGGAATAGGGTTATGAACAGAATAAACGGATTCCATCTGTATCAGGCCGTCATGGCGGGATACTCCTCCATGGAGGAGAACCGGGAGAGGATGAACCGGATCAATGTTTTTCCCGTCAGCGACGGGGATACGGGGTCGAATATGGTGGGAACGGTCAGGACGATCGCTTCCGGGCTGGAAACCTGCCGTTCCGCCGGCACCCTTCTGGAGCGGATGGCCGATCTCTCCCTGGAGGGCGCCCGGGGCAATTCGGGGATGATCCTCTCCCAGTACGTGAACGGTCTCGCCCGCCTGGGAAGGGGAAAGAGGGAGCTCTCCCTGTGCGATCTGGGCGAGATCCTCGGCCGTTCCGTGGAGGAAGCCTACCGGGCTGTGGAGAGTCCCCGGGAGGGGACCATCCTCACGGTTATGAAGGCCTGGGCGGAAAAAATCCGATCCGGCTGTTCCTCCCACCGCTCCCTCTTTCCGGTTCTGAAGGAGGCCCTGGAGGCGGCGAGGACTGCCCTGGAAAGGACTCCGGAACAGCTGGAGGTCCTCTCCCGCCACGGGGTTGTGGATGCGGGGGCCCTGGGATTTGTCAGTTTCCTGGAAGGGGTGGACCGGCTGGGCGAAACGGGCCGGATCGGCTGGGAGGAGCGGGCCCGGGTCAGAACGGGGGAGTCCCTTTCCCCGATTTCATCCCCCTCGGATGATCTCCACGGAAACGGGGAGAGCCCCGCCTTCCGCTACTGCACCGAGGTCCTGCTGGAGAATCCCTCCCTGGACAGATCGGGGCTGCGGGATCTTCTCTCCCCCCTGGGGGATTCCCTCATCGTGACCGAAGGGGTGAACCGTAGCCGCATCCATATCCACAGCGACAGGCCGGACCGGGTTGTGGACCTTCTCCGTTCCCGGGGGAAGGTGCTTCAGCAGAAAGCGGACGATATGGAGAGGCAGGAGCAGATTGTCTCCCGCCGGGCCGGGCGTATTGCGGTCATGACCGATTCCATCGCCGATATTCCCTCCGAGCTTCTCGATAAGTATCAGATCCACCTGATACCCCTGGCTCTTGTATGGGACGGGGAGGAGTATCTGGACCGGATCACCCTCAAGCCGGAGACCTTCTACCGGCTGCAGGGGGAGAGGAGCTCCTTCCCCTCCAGTTCCCTGCCCACGGCGGCCCAGGTGGAACGGCAGTATTCCTATCTTCTGGAGCATTACGAGGGGATCATCGTGCTGTCCGTGTCAAGTCAACTGAGCGGCACTTGGAAGCGCATGTCCCTCTCGGCGGAGAAATTCAACCAAAGAGAAAGGCGCATCTCCGTGGTAGATACCCGGCTCAATTCGGTAGCCCAGGGGCTGCTGGTAAGAAAGATAGCCCGCGCCGCCATGGAGGGAAAGGGGCTGGAGGAGCTGACCGCCCTGGCGGAGAGCCTGAGGGAGAGAGTCCATATCTTCGTCAGCGTCAAAACCTTCGAATTCATGATCAAGGGGGGGAGGGTCAGCCCGCTCAAGGGCGCTCTGGCCGGTCTGCTCCGTCTCAAACCGGTTGTCACCCTCGATGACAAGGGACGGGGCGCCGCCTTCGGAGCCGCCTTCACCCCGGCGGGGCTGATGCGCAAGGTCTCCCGGATCGTGGCGGACATGGGGAATGGGAAGGGCATCGAGGAGTATGCCCTGGTCCATGCGGCGGACCGGGAGAGGGGGGAGCGTTTCTCCGCCCTGATAGAGGGCATCACCGGTTTCGCGCCCTCCTATATCACGGATATATCCTCCATCGTGGGCATGCACTCCGGAAAGGGAGCCGTGGCCATAGGGATCGTGGAGAAGGAAGGGTGAAGGTGAACGGGGAGAGGGTCCGGGCCCTCAATGGCATAGGAGAGGAGGGAAAGGGGGATATCTTCTACTGGATGACCCGGGAACAGAGACTGGAGGATAACTGGTCCCTGAACTATGCCGCCGAATGGGCCTCCTCCCTGGGGAGGGGATTGAAACTCCTCTTCTTCCTGCCCCCGGTGAGGGAAGGTCATGAACGGAAATACCGCTTTATGGCGGGGGGGCTGCTTGAATTGATGGATCGGGCCGGGAAAGAGGGTTTTGCCCTATATATCCTGGATGAGCCGGACCGGGAGTCTTTCTTTCTGGAGATGGAGGCCCGGGGCATCATGGCAGGGCTTGTCTGCGATTTCCATCCCCTCCGGGATTACCGCTCCGAGAGGGAAAGGATCTCCGGGAAACTGGGTGTTCCCGCCAGGGAAGTGGACGGGCACAACGTGATTCCCTGCCGCCATGTCTCCGGGAAGCAGGAGTTCGCCGCCCATACCCTGCGGACGAAAATCGAGCCCCTTCTGACCCGATTCCTTGTACCCATCCCCCCGGCGGGCAAAGGGGCCAACGGGGCGGGACAGGACAAGGAGCCCCTGGGCCCTTACTCCCGGGCTGTTCTGCGGCGGGAGGATCTTTCCGTAAGGGCCGGAAACGGAAATGACCCTATCCTTGCGCCCGGTTATGGGGCGGGTATGGAAAGGCTTTATGATTTCCTGGACCGCAAGTGGGACCGCTACCCCGAGGACAGGAACAATCCCGCCGTGGACGGCCAGACCGGTCTCTCCCCCTACCTCCATTTCGGCCAGATCTCCCCCCAGGCCGTGGCCTGGGAGGCGGCGCGCCGGGGGGGGGTCACCTCCCTGAAGGGGGGCTTCCTGGATGAGGTGATAGTCCGTCGGGAATTGAGTGATAATTTCTGCTATTACAATGAATTCTATGATAGTTACGAAGGATTCCCTCCCTGGGCGAAGATGACCCTGAGCGCCCATGAAAGGGACAGGAGGGAGTATCTCTATGATCTTGGCTGCCTGGAGGAGGGGGGCACCCGCGACGATCTGTGGAACGCGGCCCAGAGACAGCTGAGGGGTACGGGCCGGATGCACGGGTATATGCGCATGTACTGGGCCAAGAAGATTCTTGAATGGAGCCCCGATCCCTCCGAGGCCATGGACAGGGCCGTATATCTGAACGACCGCTACGCCCTGGACGGGGAGGATCCCAACGGTTACGCGGGCTGCGCCTGGTCCGTGGGAGGCGTCCATGACCGGGCCTGGGGCGAGCGGCCCGTATACGGGAAGATACGGTACATGAACGAGAGAGGATGCCGGAGGAAATTTCCGGTTAACGACTATATCTGGGAGAATTTAGGCCATGGAACCGAAAATACGCATAGGCATAAGCAGCTGTCTCTTGGGGAATAGGGTCCGTTTCGACGGGCAGCACAAGCGGGACCATTTTCTCACCGACGTACTGGGTCAGTGGTGCGAATTCGTACCCGTCTGCCCCGAGGTGGAGTGCGGTCTGTCCATTCCCCGGGAAGCCATGCGCCTTGTGGGGGAGAGGGATCATCCCCGGCTCCTCACAGGGAAGAGCGGGATAGACCTGACCGGAAGGATGGAGGAGTGGAGCCGGGAGAAGTGCGCCCTCCTGGCCGCAGAGGACCTGACCGCCTTCATCTTCAAGACGAAAAGCCCCTCCAGCGGCTTAGGCCGGGTTCGGGTCTACAGCGAAAAGGGGGATGTGGTAAGCCGTGACGGGCAGGGCATCTTCGCCCGGATATTTACGGAAAACTTTCCCCTCACCCCCGTGGAGGACGAGGGCCGTCTTAACGATGCGTCCATACGGGAAAATTTCGTGGAAACCCTATTCGTCCTCCAGAGGTGGAAGGGCGTGGTGGCCCAGGGGACACCCGGGGCGCTGGTGGAATTTCACAGCCGGCACAAATACACTTTCATGGCCCGGAATCAGAAGATCCTGAGGGAGATGGGCCCTCTCCTCGCCGATCTGGGCGGGGAGAAGCTGGAGACGGCCCGGGACAGGTACTACCTGAAGCTTCTGGATATTCTGAAAATTCCGAAGGACCGGAAGAACAACTACAACGTTCTCCTCCATATGGCGGGGTATTTCCGGGATGTCATGGACGACCGGGACCGGGCGGAACTGGGACGGATCATCGAGGAGTATGGGAAGGGGCTCTATCCCCTGCTGGTTCCCCTCACCATCCTGAGGCACTTCTCCGGCAAATACGACAGGGAGTATCTGCTCATGCAGTATTTTCTCAATCCCCATCCCCTGGAGATGAAGCTGCTCTATCCCGTTTAGGCCGCTTCCAGGTCTTCTCCTCTCCCCTTATCAGCCTTTGGATATTGGTTCGGTGGAGGAGGATGATGGCCAGGGACAGGAGAATGAGCAGGGCTTCGGTAAGGACAAAATACTCCTCCCCGGAGGTGCGGCGGGAGAGGAAATAATAAACCGGCAGGGTCAGTGCCGCGGCCAGGGATCCCACCGAGGCATAACCGCTCCCCAGGGCGCCCAGAAGAAAGGCTCCCAGGCAGAAGGGCACGGACCCGGGAAAAAGAGCCGCCAGGGCCCCCGCCCCCACCGCCGCCCCCTTGCCCCCCCGGAATCCCGTCCAGAGGGGATAGGCGTGACCGGCTATGGCTCCGGCGACGAGCAGCAGGGAGGCGGGATGGAAGGGATCCCTTTCCCCCAGAAACAGGGCGGGAAAGAATCCCTTGGACACATCCATTAGGAGAACGGCCAGGGCGGGTAGCAGGCCGAACTGGCGGTACACATTGGTCGCCCCCCCGTTTCCGCTCCCCAGGCGGTAGATGTCCTGCCCGTAGAAAATCCCCACAATCAAACGGGCAGAGGGAAGGGATCCGAAGAGGTATCCCAGGGGAATGAGAATCGTATAGAGGGGAAAATGGTACACCGAACGCCTCCTGTTCCTATTATAACCCTGTAATTGCGGAAAAAAAACGGGAATCATTGACTATTATATAACAAATAGTTATATTTTCTATGTGGTTAACAGAGATTTCGGAAAAAAAGTCCATTACTATAGAAAACGTGCCCGCATCACCCAGGGAGAACTGGGGAGGCAGCTGGGACTCTCCCAGGTCACCATTGCCCACTACGAAACGGGTCGTCGTTTTCCCAAGGGAAAACCCCTGAGGGAACTGGCGCAGATACTGGGGGTTTCCGTGGATACCCTGCTGGGTGTTGAGACGGATGCCCCGTCCCTGCCCCGGGAATTCCGGGTGGAGGAGCTGTTGGATCTGCTTCTGGAACAGCCCCTGGAAAAGGGGTGGCAATATCTGAGGACCGGCCGGAGTGAGAATAGCTGGACCGCGGAGGATGTCTTCGTTCATGTCCTGGTTCCCCTTATGGCCATGGTGGGAGACCGGTGGGCCCGGAGGGAGCTGATCATTTCCCAGGAGCATGTGGTCTCCGAGAAAGTCCGGACCCTCATCGATCTCCTCGTAACGGAGGAGATGGAGAAAAGACGGATAGTCCCGGACAAAAACCGCCGTTGGATGGGGCTCTGCGCCCCCTCGGAGCAGCATGAGCTGGTGCTGTACATGTGCTGTCAGATCATGAAGCTGAGGGGATGGGACGTGCGCTATCTGGGCATGGGTGTCCCCCTTCAGGACCTGAGGCAGATGTTAGGCCTCTACAAGCCGGAGATGCTGGTCTTTTCCATAACCATGAGGGAGAACCAGAACGGTCTGGGAGCCTATCTGGAAGCCCTTAAGGGACAGTTGGGGAATATCCGCCTCCTCATCGGAGGGCGGGGATGGGACGGGGAATCCGGGGGCACCCCCGGGGAGAACATCGATTACGCTGATACCATTGAAAGCTATATTGCCCTTGTGGACAAAGGAGAGACCGATGAGAGAGTCGTGCATTATGAAGAGTAGGGGATCCTTCAAGCCTGGAACCGCCCGCATCCTGGCGGCGGCCCTGGTCCTTATTTTCGGTTTCTCCTCCTGCGGAGGGGAGAATCCCGACGAAGTGGCCAGCGCCAGTTACAAAGGGGACGGCTCGGAGGAGCCCCGCCCGGTGGAGGCGCTGCGACTGGTACCGGGAAAGCTGATAAGCCGGGTGAGCGGTTCCGGAGTTATCATGGGCCGGGAGGAAGCCTGGATCACCTCGGAGACCCAGGGCACGGTCACGGAGGTGTTCGTCTCCCCCGGGGATTTCGTTGTGAAGGGGGACCCCCTCCTCAGGGTGGACGATACCCTGGCCTACTGGGATATGAAAAGGGCGGAGCAGCAGTTCAAAACATCCGATTTCGAATACAGGGGGAAGAAGAACTCCTTTGAAAGCGGCGCCGTATCGGAGATCGAGTACAATCGGTCCTACGCTTCATGGTATACCAGCCGGGCCGCCTACGAAGCGGCGGTAAGGGCCTATGAGAACTGCACCCTCCGGGCCCCCCTTGCGGGACATGTCTCCCGCATGGACACCACTCTCACCCCGGGGAACTTCCTGCGCCAGGGCACGGCGGTCATGAAGATTATCAACACCGACGAATTCATTCTCAACATAGCCCTGGGCCAGGGTGAGGTGGGACTGATCTCGCCGGACGCTCCGGCGGATGTCTTCATCGATCTGACCGACCGTAACCTCTCCGGAAAGGGATCGGTGCTGGATATTTCCGCCGGCAGCGACGGGGAGACGGGAAGTTTCCCCGTGCGGGTGGTCTGGAAGAATACCTGGGACGGTCTTGTCAAACCGGGAATGACCGCCCGGGTGGATGTGGAAACTCCCAATACGGGAGAGAGCATCATCATCCCCTTTGACAGCATAATCGAGCGGGAGGGGAAGCAATGGGTCTTCCTGGCGCAGGAGGAGGAGGGATTCCTCCGCGCCCGGCCCCGGGAGGTTATTCCCGGTCCGCGCCTGGGAAACCGCATTATCATTAGCGAGGGGCTCGGCGAGGGGGAGATACTCATCACTTCCGGACTGACATCACTCTACCCGGGGGCGCCGGTGAAGCTCTCCGTCCGAGAAAAGTAGGGGGGATACATGAGCCTATCGAGATTTTCCGTTAACAACGGGGTGTTCCTGAATATCCTTATGATAGCCCTGCTTCTCTTCGGATTCTTTTCCGCCTCCCGCATGCCCCGGGAGCAGTATGACGAGGTGCCCTTCTATTTCGTCAACATCACCGTTCCCTATCCCGGAGCGGGGGCGGAGGATGTGGAAAGGCAGGTGTCCATACCCATCGAGAACGAAATGCAGTCCCTGGACGAGCTCAAGGAGATCTCCTCACTCTCCTCGGAGGGAATCTCCTTCGTGCAGATACAGTTCAATGACGGCATATCCGCCGCGAAATTCGACAAGCTCTTCAGCGATGTGAGAACCAATTTCTCCAAAGTGTCCCTCCCCGATGACGTGCTGGACGAAACCATTGACGACTTCTCCTCCACCGACTTCCTCCCCGTGGCGGAGGTGGTCCTGTCGGGAAACCTGGATTACGCCCGCCTTATCCGCACCGCCGAGGAGATGGAGACGGACATCAGAAAAATCAAGGACGTCTCCGGGGTGGAAATCATAGGGGCGCGGGACAGGCAGATCGCGGTGGAACTGAACCGGGCCGCCTCCCGGGCCCGGGGCATCACCCTGGGCGAAGTGGCCCGGGCCATCCAGGGGGCTAACGCCTCCATCCCCGGGGGAACCTTTGAGACCGCCGACGAGGAGTACCTCATACGCACCACCGGCGGCATAGACGGGGTCGACGCCCTGGGGGACGTGATCATCCGCCGGGGGAACGGGGACGGGGGAATTCTGCGTGTCGGGCAGGTCGCCCGCATTACGGAACGGTACGACCCGGAGGGCACCAGGGCCCGGTTCAACGGACAGACCAGCCTAGTCCTTCGGGTGACCAAGGTCCCCGGGGGGGACGGGGTGGCCATTATCGACGGGATCAAGGACCTGAACAGGGAATACCGGCAGAAAACCTCCCGGGAGATCACCATCAGCCTGGTGAATGATTCCACCGTCCAGATCCGCAACAGCCTTAACGTGCTCATCGGCAACGTCTTCATGGGACTGGCCTTTCTGGTGGTCATACTCTTTCTTTTCGTGGGATTAAGGAACAGCCTCATGACGGCCCTGGGAATTCCGGTGACCTTCGCCGCCTCCTTCGTGGTGCTGGAGCTTCTGGGGGAGACATTCAACACGAATACCCTCTTCGGGCTCGTCCTGGTCCTGGGGCTTGTGGTGGATCACGCCATCGTCATCATAGAGAACAGCTACCGCCTTCAGGAGCAGGGCCTCAGTCCCACGGAAGCCGCCGTAAAGGGGACAGAGCAGGTCGCCCTTCCGGTCATTGCCGCCACGGGGACCACGGTGGCCGCCTTCCTCCCCCTCATGATTCTCCCCGGCACCATCGGCCGCTTCCTCCGGGTCATTCCCCTCACCGTATCGGTGGCCCTCCTCCTTTCCACCGCGGAGGCCCTTCTCTTCATACCCGCCCACTACGCCCACTGGCCCCGGGGCAGGAAGGAGAAGGGGGAGACGGGGCGCTGGATCCGGTTCCGGGAGGGCTTTTCGCGGCTCCTCGGCCGGCTCTACCGGCGAAGGGGACTGACCGTGACGGCGATTCTGATCCTCATGGTCCTGAGCTTCGCCCTGGTGCCCCTTCTCAAGACGGATCTCTTCTCCGCCGAGGACTACTCCGTCTTTTACATCGACGTGGAAATGTCCCCGGGGACCCCCCTGGAACGGACGGAAGAGGTTCTGCGCCGTTACGAAGAGCGCATCCTTCCCCTGGTGGGCAACGGGGAGGTCACCTCCCTCTCCCTCTACGCCGGATTCCTGGGGGGGAGCAGCAGCACCAGCGTGAAAAGCAACGTGGGGCAGCTCACCGTGGATCTGGCGGAACGGGAGGAGGGACGGACCCGGTCCATCACGGACATTATGGATGAGGTGCGAACCCTGACCGGGGACATCCCCGGGCCGGAGTACGTGGAATTCCGCAAGGCCGCCAACGGCCCCCCCACGGACGCACCCGTGGCCTTCCGCCTCTTCGGAGACAGCCGGGAGGAACTGGTCGCCTCTTCGGAACGGCTTCAGGCGGTCCTGCGTACCTTTCCGGAACTCTTCGCCATCCGGGACGACTACGTGCCCGGAACGCCGGAACTGAGAATCTCCGTGGACAAGGAGCGGGCCGCCTATTACGGTATGACCCCCTTCACCGTGGGGGTCGCCGTCAAGGAGGCCCTGGAAGGGTACGACGGGGGCGTCTATTTCAAGGATAACGAAGAGATCGGCATCCTCGTCTTCTACGAAGGGGCGGGCAAGGGCCCCCTGGAGGATCTGCTGCAGATCAGCCTCATCACCCCCCGGGGGGAATCGGTGCCCTTTTCGGCGCTATGCTCCCTGGAGCCGGTCTCCTCCCCCTCGGCCATCAGCCGCGTGGACGGGGAGAGGCAGATCCAGGTGACCAGCGAGGCCTACTCCACGGAGTACCTTTCCGATATCAACGGGGCCGTAAAAAGGGTCTTCGATGAGGAGTTGGCCCCCCTCTATCCCGGGGTGACCCTCAAACTGGGGGGGGAATTCTCCGAGTTCAGCGATCTTATCTTCCAGATCCTGCGCATCTTTCTCATAGGTATTTTTCTCATATTCATCATCCTCGCCTCCCAGTTCAACTCCTATACCCAGCCCCTGATCATCCTCTTCTCGGTCCCCCTGGCCTTCATGGGGGTCATTCTCTTTCTGGCCCTGTCCGGCATTCCCTTTTCCACCACGGTCATCTACGCGGGGGTGGCCCTGGCGGGTATCGCGGTCAACGACTCCATCGTCCTGATCAGCTTTATCAACGAGGAAAGAAGCGAGGGGATGGGCGTGGGCGAAGCGGTCCGGAGGGCGGCGGAAACCAGGCTGAGGCCGATTCTCCTGACATCCCTGACCACCATCGCAGGACTTCTTCCCACGGCCCTGGGCCTGGGCGGGCGATCCGTCGTCTGGGGCCCCATGGCGGGGACCATCGTCTTCGGCCTGATTTTCTCCACCGTCACCGCCCTGATTTTCATTCCCTGCCTCTACGGTCTTCTCTACGATGGTAGGGGAAAAAACAGGGATAACTGATATTTCCTCTTGCCCGATGCCCCTTCGCGCGGTATCCTGCAGGGGTTATGAGAAATTATTAATCCTTTCCATCGGCTGTTTTCTTAACTCACACCATCGACCCCCGGAGGGGGGTAAAGGATTATAATGATGAATATAAACGAATTTTTGAGTCGGCAGGCTCGGCCCGCCCTATTTGAACCCGGTTCGGCCCTCATGTGGACCGATCCCAATATCTCCCGCCGCCTTCTGGCCGTTCACCTGGACCAGAATACCGATCTGGCCAGCCGCAAATTGCCCGTAGTCGAAAAGACTGTCCGGTTCATTCTCTCCTGTCTTCCCGGCGGCTCCCGGGATATTCTGGATCTGGGATGCGGCCCGGGAC
>QKAI01000370.1 GCA_003246505.1 Spirochaetaceae bacterium
GAGGCGATCTCCGTCTCCTTCAGTTCGCCGCGGCAGTCCTGCCCTTCATAAATATAAAGGGCTTCCAGCTCCTTCACGATATCCTCCCTGTCGTAGGAGGGGTAGTTTTTCTGCAGCTCCAGATGGGTCAGGGTGCTCTCGTAATTTTTTATATAAAGGGCTTCGAAATCAAACATGGGCCTATTCTAGGGATTTGGGGGGCATTGATCAATCCCGCCCTAAACCGGTCCGCCCTTTTTTCCGATAATCCTATCGTGAGGTCCAAGGTGAAAACAGAGGAACTGAAAAGAATAACCGTACTGACACTGCTGGTAATGGCCGCCTATCTGGCCGTATCGTTCATCCTTTCCGCGGGGGGATACCGCTTCGTACTCCTCGTTCCCGGGGAATTCCTTTTCCGGTGTTACCATTTCTCCGGATTCTACCTGCCCCTGCTCCTGGGGGCTTTTGCCTGGATGGCGGGGGGGGAGCGGTTTTCCCGGCGTCTCTTCTTCTCCCTGGCCCTTTCCCCGGTCCCCTTCTTTACCCTCGCCCTGGGGGAAGGGCTCGTCAGAAATTCGGGAAGGGCGGCCCAATCGATGAATATGGCCTTCGGCCTTCCCATGGGGCTCATCCTTCTCTCCCTTCTGGGGGCCGTGGAAATTCTCCTTATCATCAAGGGGGGAGAGTTCCTTTATAAAGAGGAAAAGCCCTCCGGTGAAAAAAGGAAGACCCCCGATTTTTCCCTTTGGAAGAACCGTTTTGCCGAGGCCCTGGGATTCTCCCTGAAAGAGGAAGGGGAGGAAGAGAGGGATCCCCTGCTCCGGGAAACCCGCCAGTGGGAAGAGGACTCCCTGGACCGGGAGGACCCGGTGGAGTGGGAGGACGTCAATCTGGAGCCCCTGGATGTGCCCTCCTTCCCCGATCCGGTTGAGCCCGTTCCCGTCGATCCCTACGCCGGAAAGGATGATCCGGTCCAGGAGATGATCCGCCAGGTACTCACGGGGCACAGGAAGGAACCCCGTTTCCCCGTCATGCCCCCCCCTCCCGTCGGTGAACCCGAGGGGGAGGAGGAGATCCCCCGGGACAGGATAACCCCCCTGGAATCGGCGCCGGAGGAGCCCTCGATGGACTATGTCGACGATTATGCCGATGAAATGCCTCCCTACGAGGCTCTGACTCCGGACGAGCTTCGTCTTAACAATCTGATAAGCGATCTGGAGGAAACCCTTTACGACAGGGAGGAGGAATCCCTGGAGGAGGAGCGACCCCTCTCCATCGCGGAGAAACTCGCCCCGGAACAGGAGGAGGGGTATTTCTCCTCCGACAGCATCGATCCTCCCCGACCCCGGAAAAAGAGAAAGGGGGCCTACGCGGTCCCCGTGGAGGGAATCCTGGCGGAGTACCCCGACGAGGGGAACAAGGAGCTGGACGACGAGACCCGACGGGCCGCCCGGATCCTTGAGGAGACCCTGCGGGAGTTCAAGATTGAGGCGGAGGTCACCGGCATCTCCCGGGGGCCGGTCATCACCATGTTCGAACTGCTTCCCGCCCCGGGGGTCAAGCTGAACCGCATCGTGGCCCTGCAGGACAACATCGCCCTGCGCCTGGCCGCCTCCCGGGTGCGGATCGTGGCCCCCATACCGGGCAAGCATGCGGTGGGCATCGAAATCCCCAACAAGAGGCGGTCCATCGTGGCCTTCTCCGATCTGGTCATGTGCCGGGATATGAAGAAGAAGGACATCGCCGTCCCCATCGTGCTCGGGGAGGATATCTCCGGGGACAGCCAGGTGATCGACCTGGCGAGGACCCCCCATCTTCTCATCGCCGGTTCGACGGGCTCGGGAAAATCGGTCTGCGTGAACTCCCTCATCTGCTCCATCCTGTACCACCGGGAGCCGGAAGACGTGAAAATGATTCTGGTGGATCCCAAGATCGTGGAGCTCAAGCTTTATAACGACATCCCCCATCTGCTCACCCCGGTCATCACCGAACCCAAGCGGGCTTTTCAGGCTATCCAGTGGGCCCTTTACGAGATGGAAAGGCGTTACTCCCTCCTGGACGGCATGGGGGTGCGGGACATAAAAACCTATAATAAGCGTATTCTGGAACGGGACATCGCCACCCTCAAGCTGCCCTATATCGTATTGGTCATAGACGAATTCGCCGACCTCATGGCCACCAGCGGGAAGGAGCTGGAGGGCATCATCGCCCGTCTCGCCGCCATGTCCCGGGCGGTGGGCATCCATCTGGTCCTGGCTACCCAGCGGCCCTCCACCGACGTGATCACCGGCCTCATCAAGGCCAACTTCCCCTCCCGGGTCGCCTTCATGGTGGCCAGCATGACCGACTCCCGCATCATCATCGACTCGGCGGGGGCGGAAAAGCTTTTGGGCCGGGGGGACATGCTCTTCACCAGTTCCTGGGATCCCTTCCCCACGAGAGTACAGGGGGCATTCCTCTCCGAGGAGGAGGTGGAGCGCGTGGTCAGCTACGTGAAGACCCTGGGCGAGCCGGAGTATATCGACGACGAGATTTTCGTGGACGAACCGGATGACGACTTCGAACTCCGCGGGGACGACGGATCGGACAACCTCTTCGACGAGGCCCTGGAGATCGTGGTGCAGACGGGAAAAGCCTCGGCGAGCTACCTGCAGCGGCGGCTGAAAATCGGCTACAACCGGGCCGCCCGCCTGGTGGAGGAGATGGAGATGCGGGGCATCGTGGGACCGGCCAACGGGTCTAAACCCCGGGATATTCTTCATATTCCCGGATAATATTTGCCCAAATCCGGGAAATGGCCCTATAATTGTGCTGAAGATGAAGAGAAAATCCTGTCTTTTCCTTCTTTTATTTCTGCTCACCCTGTCGGCAGTATCGGGAAAAGAGAAAAACATTCTTGTCCTCGACTCCTACCATCAGGGGTATCACTGGGCGGACAGAACCGTAGGGGCCATTCAGAGCGTCCTGAGCCATCGGGACGACACGGAGCTCCACATTCTTTATATGGATACGAAGCGCAAGTCCGACCCGGAGTATCTGGAGCTCCTTTACGGGGAGTACCGGTACAAATACGCCGGCATGGCCTTTGACGTGGTTATGGCCGCCGACGACCATGCCCTGGATTTCATGCTCAAATACGGGGACAGCCTCTTCCCGGGGGTTCCCGTCGTTTTCTGCGGCATCAACAGCTTCGAGCCGGAGCGCCTGGCCGGGCATGACAACTACACGGGCATCCACGAGTCCTACGACGTACCGGGCATCTTCGAGCTGATAACCCGCATCCACCCGGACCGGAATAATATCGCCGTCATCATGGATTCCACCCTCTCCAGCGAATCCCTTCTCCAGCTCGTCCACGAGGCGGAATTCCTCTACTCCTCCCGGTTCCATCTCACCTACTATTCGGGGCTGTCCACGGAGGATCTGACCGGGGAACTCGGGAAGCTGGGCCCGAATGATATCATCCTGTGGGGCATTCACCTGCGGGGCAGGGAGGGGCAGTTCTATACGGTAAGGGAGAGTCTGGACCTGATCAAATCGGCCACCCACGTCCCCATCTACTCCATCTGGGACGTGGTGGGCTTCGGCGTGGTGGGGGGGCGGGTCTCCCGGCCCGAGGAGCAGGGACGGGTGGCCGCCACCATGGCCGGGGAGCTGCTGGACGGGAAGGACGTCCGGGACATACCCGTCGCGGCGGGGCATCTGGTGGATCTTTTCGATTATCCCGTCCTGAGGGAGTACGGCATACGCCTTTCCCAGCTGCCCACGGGGAGCATCGTCCTTAACCGACCCTTCTCCCTTTTCCGGGAGAACCGACTCCTCTTCGCCTTGATCCTCCTCTTCATCGTTCTTCTCATCGGCATCATCGTCGTGCTCATCTGGGACATAGGGCGCAGAAAGAGGGCGGAGGAGCAGCTCATCCAGAGCCGGGAGCAGCTGGCCCAGAGCCGCAAGATGGACGCCATCGGGCAGCTGGCCGGGGGAGTGGCCCACGATTTCAACAATATCCTCACCGGAATTCTGGGGGCGGCGGACCTTCTCTTCGAGGAGGAGGAGCTGACCGATCAGGGTAAGGAGTACGTGGATATGATCATCTCCTCCTCCCGGCAGGCGGCGGACCTGACCTATCAGCTCCTCGCCTTCGGCAGGAAGGAGAAGAATAAAAACGTCCGCCTGGACATGCACCGGGTCATAAAGGACACCCTGTTCATACTCAAGCAGACCCTGAATAAAAACATCTCCTTCACCACCCGGCTCCACGGGGCGAACTGCATGATCATGGGGAGCAAACCGGCCCTGCAGAACGTGCTCATGAACCTTTGCATCAACTCGGCCCAGGCCATGCCCGGGGGAGGGGATATCCTTATCGAGACGTCAACCCTCCATATGGACGAGGAGAGGTGCCGGGACTACTCCTTTACGATTACACCCGGGGAGTACCTGGAATTAACGGTGAGCGACAGGGGGGTGGGGATTCCCCAGGACCGGCTGGAAAGGATCTTCGAGCCCTTCTATACGACCAAGGAGAAGGGATCCGGACTGGGACTGGCCGCGGTTTACGGAACCGTCAAGGAGCACCGGGGCTGTCTTTCCGTAATAAGCGAAGTGGGAAAGGGGACCGCCTTCCTGATCTATTTTCCCCTGGCCTGACCAAAGAGCACTCCATCGGAAAGAACAATCCGTCCAATCTGTGAAGATTGTGAAGAAAGTGTTGAGAAATTGCGAATTATATGGATCTTTTTTGTGGAACGTGCTATTAATAGGGTAATATCTATTTATTGAAGTATTGGGAGACGATACCATGAAAAAGGCACTGGCCCTGGCTTTGGCAGCCATTATGTTACTGTTGTTTTTCGGATGCGACACGGGGACATCCCCGGGGGGAACGGAAGTGACCCTGGACACCGGTTCCCTGACCATATCCCTGGCCGATCCCGGGGTCGCCGCGTCCTATGACGACGGCATCTCTCCCTATGCGGTCGTAACCGGAGCCACCGCCAGCGGTTCGACATTCCACAGGCAGATCTCCCTGGACAATGCCAAGGAGAGCCTTACCGTTTCCAATCTGATCCCGGGCACCTACAACGTGAAGGTCAAGGTCTGGGACAATCTGTCCAGCGAAGATGACGACGACGACGGGGACGGGACCGTCAACTTCTACGACAGCGACGATTCGGACGGGACCGGCGAACCGGTGATTCTGGAGGACGTGATCGCCCTGGGATACGAAACGGTATCGGTGAGCGCCGACGCCGTGGCGACCCTGAATGTGGATCTTTATACGGAGGATGACCTGAAGGACATTCTCTCCGCAACGGACGGAGTGTTCGATACATTCGATATCCCCGAAAAGGGATGGACGGCCTTTACCTGGGGCGTTTTCTCCCTCTTCGCCTACGATGAGGAGACGGCCCTGGAGATTCTGGAGGAAGCGGACGACAGCACCATTTCGGAGATAGAGACCTACCTGGCCTTTATTTCCGACAGCGCTGCGGCGGGCGCTTTCATCGGGGAGACCCTGTCTGAGTATGACGATGTCTACGGGATGACCTACCTGGATATGCTTAACGACGTACTGGGGGATATTCAGGACGCCGATTATTATGTCAATCTTTTCTCTTCCATGATCGAAAGCGTATACAGCGCCGTGGTGGGGGATTATCAGTTCCTTTTCTATGATTTCGTCGATCTGACCATCTCCGGACTGACCCATGGGGAGACCCTTGCCGGGAGCGATGCCATAGCTCTCTCCGTTTCTTCGGAGTATGATTTCTCCGTGGGAACCTTCAGCTGGGTCCTGAACGGCAGCGGGGTGGGGACGGGCGACTCCTACAGCCTCTCCCCCGAAGCCTGTGCCGCCGGGCTGAACATCCTGTCGGTGCAGTACGAGTACGCCGGGGTGATCCTGGGGGCGGAGACGATCGTGTTCTATAGGGATTCGGAGGTGCAGCGGCTGACCGTAGCGGATATTCCCTTTGTGGACAGCCGGCTTAAGAGTGTCGTGCTGGCTACGGGTCTTACTTACGCCGACGAAGTGACTTCCATTGCCCTTGTGAATTATGCCAATCTGGATTTCAACGGAATCGAATATCTTGTGAATTTAGACGCACTTTACATCACTAACGGCGGCACGTTTACCGAAAGCCAGCTCGCTCCTCTCTATTCCCTTTCCAACCTTACGGTTCTTTTGTTCCGGTATAATCAGCCTTCTGCGGAGCTGCTCGCAATTCTTCAGGCCAATCTGCCTAACGTCACGATTTATCTCCAGTAAACCCTTTTTGTCGCGATTCCATGGCTGTCCCCGGTGCGGGACAGCCTTTTTTTTCTCAGGAAAAAGAAATGAAATTAATCCTCTATTGAGGTATAATGCTATAATGTAGAGCTTTGTCCCAAAAGGAGATTTCATGGCGAGTCGATCGGTAAAGAGTGTTTTGTTCTCAATACATTTAATATTTGTCGCCCTGTTCGCCCTAAACGGTCAAAGCCTTGTCCCCGCCACAAGCACGGATTGGCTTCAGGTCACGTCCAATCCAAATAACGGGGGACTGGACTCTATTCAGGTCGTATTTTTCCAAGTCCCCGAGGATTATACCTCACCCATCTATTTCGGCATATGCGATCCGGAGACGAATAACGTGGCCCCCGATGACGGGAATGGGACATCCTTCTTTTACCTTATGGGCGGTGAGGGGTGTTATACCGACGCCCAGTCAAGATTGCTGGACTACGGAGGAGGAACCCCCACGAATTATAACACCTCGGGGACTCTGATCTATACCTATGAATATAATAACACTTACATCGAGCAGAACGGTACGGCCACGGGGGGCAGTCCCAATGTGACGGCAAACGGGGAATGGGCCTATTTTCCCCCAGTCTATGCCTCCCAGGGGGAACATGTGGGCAGCTACTACTATTTCCGGGTAGTGGTCCATGCCTCCACGAGCAATAAGAACGCCTATAAGCTTGTAGCCTCTTCGCTCATGAACACCTCCGGACCGGTGGAAATCACCAACATAAGGGCCTTCGCCTATAGCTGGTGTTTCGATATCAACAGCAATTTCTGGGACTTTTATCCATGCGTCCCCGATTCCATTGATACGACTCTGGATACCAATGAACTGGATATTCACGTAAATGATGCGGATAATGAAGAGTATTCCCTTTACGACATTACCGGAAATACAAGAGCCACCGCCGTAGCCAGTGCCGGAAATGACTGGTCATCCGATGCGGACGGGGGATCGGATTACTACATTAACGACAGTACCTTTGGATCCCAGATCAACGGGACCTGGCACATCCAGTTCGACTATACCAACGGGGGGCCGGCGGAAAACACCACGGAATTCTGGGCATTCGACACAACCGACTCCCTCCTCCTTCCCGTTTATACGGAGTTCTACCAGCCGCCGGCCCCCTACCGGGTGACCGCCTCCACGACAAGCGATCCCTCCGTGGCGAACGTGCCGGGGGACTATTCCGCCGTAAAACTGCAAATCGTCGATTCCAGCGGCGATTCGGTTCCCTATGCGAGGGATATCTATGTCTCCAATCCCTCGGCTACCCTAAGCCTCTACTACTATAATGGCGGATACGTTTCCCTGGGGGCTGCCGGAGCCGACGCTCTCATTACGACCAACACGGACGGGTATTACATCCTGTACTGCGACAATACGGTGACCGAATCGGTAACCCTCTCCTTTACCACGGACGGGACCGGCGGCTCTGACCGCCTTCCGGCCACGGGGACCCTCGGAACGAACGACGACGCCACGGTCACCCACTATCTGGCCACGGACAGTCCCCCCACCTTGACCTCGTCGGGAACGGATCTGACATCTCTCACAGCCGGTAACGCGCCCACGGGCATCCTGTTCAGCATCACCGATGATAACGGTGCCTTCATTACCGCCGCCAAGGATATCTATCTGAGGATACCCGATTCGGTGGATGCCGCCTGGGATACCTCTCTTGTGAACGGGGACGGGACGGATTTTACCTTCGGCGGGACCGCCCTGGGAAATATTAACACAACCATCACATATACGGACACCAAAACGTTGAGGATAAACGTTACCTCCGATTTCACCGCCACCGAAGATACCCTTACCATAACCGGCGGTCTGGCCTTCACTTCGTCCAATACGGCCTCCGTGGGAGATTTCGAGCTTTCCTACCAAGGTTCTGCGGGACCCTGGAACGTGGTGGATGACAGGTCCGCGGGGAATGATATCCAGATCAGCCCCGCCGCGGTGTCCTATTATATCTGGGACGGATCGGCGGGGGACGGAGTTTTTTCCAACGGCGCCAACTGGCAGGGAGGGACCGCTCCCGCCGCCGGAGCGGGGGCGAGCGTTATTCTGACATCCTCGGGGACCGATGCCATCCTGGCGACGGGCACATCCTATGTCTTCGATGAATTGATCATTACCAGCGGTGCAAAACCGACCCTTGCGGGAACCGCTTCACTTCAGGTTAATACGGATTATGAGAACAGCGGTACCCTTCTTATCACAGGCAGCGCGACTATCGTGACCGGAGCCGGAGTTTTCGCCTCCGAACCGTCACTTGGCGATGTTGAGCTGAACGGGGCGGGAAATGTGAATTACGGACACTTCGATAACCTCACTTCCACCTCCGGCGCCTGGACCTTTCCCGCCCTTTATCCTCCTGTCGTCGTTATCGAGGGGGACGCCCTTCTGACGGCCGGATCCTGGACGATGGCCAGCGGCCAGCTGATCGAGCTGTACGGGAACTGGACAAACAACGGGGTCACGGTCACCAATTCCTATCTGAATCTGATGGGATCGGAGCAGTGCACCCTGTCCGGTACGTCACAGAACTACTTCCAGCTGATCTGTACGGTCCCGGGGAAGCAGATCCTTTTTAATACAACGGGAACCCATACCGTTTCCGATACGCTGACCCTGACCGGTTCGACCGCTTCCCCCATCGTCCTGAGGGGAACCTCCAACGCCCTTTGGACAATGGACGCCTCCGCGGCTACGGTAAGTGTCTCCTATGTGGATCTGGACTGGGCCGAAGCGGCTACCGCGGACATCGACTGCGATTTCTCAACCAAGGGTTCCAATTGCGACACCACTACTCCGGAATGGGTCATGAGCACGAAAACCACCACATGGACCGGTGGGTACAGTTCCGATATCACCGATGCCACGGCTCCTGCTGCGGCCAACTGGAATAACGGCGTACCCGTCGCGGGGGACGAAATCATCATCCCCAACGTGGTAACGCCGCCCGTGGTTACTTCCGCCGGCTGGAATATGGGAACGGGGACCATAACCTTAGAAGCGGGCGGGTCGCTTACCATTAGTAACACCGGTTTCGTGTGCGACGTGCTTACCGTGGAATCGGGGGGAACCCTTACCACAAATGACAACAATTTCACCGCCACATCGAACCTTATCATTTATGACGGCGGAACCCTGTCCATGGGGGACAGCACCATTACCTGCGGGGCCTTCGATAATGAGGGGGATCTGTACGCCACAGAACTGGGAAGCATTTCCGCCGGCGTCGACACGGACACGGGTACGGTTCACTACTCCGGTACGGGCACAACCGCCTTTCCCCTCGGGTACACCTATCACAGTCTATCCATTGACGGCGGCGCGTGGACTATCGGTTCCGCTTTGAACATTTCCGGGGACCTGAGCCTCACCGCGGGAACTCTTTCTCTGAGTAATGACTTGACCCTGGCCGGGGACTTCCTCAATTCCGGGGGAACCTTTACCCAATCCACTCCCGGAGTCACCCACTTTACAGGTTCCATTCAGACAATTTCCGGTTCCAATACCTGGTTCGATATGAGCCATACCGCACCGGGGGGTACCCTGATATTCACCGATGGCACAATGCAGACCGTGGACGGGGATTTCACCGTAACCGGTTCGGCGGGAAACCTTATCACCCTTACGGGAACCGGGACCGCCGGATGGGACATTACCTTTAACGGAGCGGTAGATGTCACCTATGCGGATATCAATTACTCAACCGCATGGCCCTCTACCTATATCGCCTCCTATTCCATGTCCTCCTCGGGAGTCTATACCAACTGGAGCCTTTTCGGGGACACGAACCTCTATGTGTGGCAGGGGGACGATGCGACAAATCCCACCCTGTGGAATGTGGCGGCCAACTGGAACGCGGGGTATGTGCCTACAAACGGGGCCATCGTCACCATTCCCGGGGATTTGACGAATTATCCCGTGCTGAATGGGGATACCGCGGCCCTGGATACGCTGACCCTTCAGGCGGGGTCGACCACCGATGCCTCCCTCGCCACCACCGACGGGGTGGACGACTTTGATCTGACCGTCACGGGAGCGGTGACCAATAACGGGACCCTGATCTTCACGGGCAATGAGACCGTTGACATTAACGGCACTTCGACCACGATAAACGGATCGGTCCGGTATGTGGACGGAGCGGGGGCGGGGGTCAGGACTGTCTCCTTTACCACATTCGACGATCTGGAGATCGCCGGATCCGCCGAGACCCATTATCTCGCCGATTCTACCACGGTGAACGGCACCTTTACCCTGACTTCCGGAACCGTGGAGGCGGGAAGCTATAATCTGAACGTCACCGGGGATTTCTCCGTAGCCAGCGGAAGCACCCTGACCGGAGACGACGGGGACATCACCGTTGCCGCCGCTGGCGATGCGGCCCTGGACGGAACGATAAACTACGACAGCACGTCGGGAACAGCGGCGTTCACTTTCAACGGGGGCGTTTCCTCCCTCTCGGGGACGGTGCCAGCGACGGACGGCTCTACCGCCGGTTCCATACAAATCCAGAATATGGCCAACGATCTGACCTTGAGCGGTTCTCTGAACGCCGGTACGGGTAGTGTCGTTAT